>DASYQW010000284.1 GCA_036005065.1 Candidatus Methylomirabilota bacterium
TCCGAGCAGCAGGTGGCCCAGAGCGTGCTCTCCAGCCTGGTGGGCAACACCCAGTTCTCCCCCATCCAGTTCACCGACCAGAAGACGGGGAACGAGTACTTCATCAACGTCCGGATGGACGACGCCTATCGATCGAGCGTATCGGACCTGTCCGACGTATTCCTGAAGACGCCGTCGGGCGGGATCGTGTCGCTGGACAACGTGGCGCGCATCCAGCGTTCGAGCGGGCCGGTGGTGATCAACCGGAAATACCTGCAGCGAATCGTCGACGTGACCGCCAACGTCGCACCCGGCCAGGACCTCGGCTCGGTCAGCGCCGCTACCCAGAAGGCGCTGGACGAGCTGCCGCCCCCCGAGGGGTTCTCGGTGCGCCTGGGCGGCCAGTCGGAGGCGCAGAAGCAGGCCTTCTCCGACCTGGGATTCGCCGCCCTCATGGCCATCGCGCTCGTCTACATGGTGCTCGCCTCCCAGTTCAAGTCGCTGATCGATCCGCTGGTCATCATGTTCAGCGTGCCGCTCGGCGTGACGGGCGTGTTCGGCATGCTCTACATCACGAAGACCACGCTCAGCGTGAACAGCGCGATGGGCATCATCATGATGGTCGGCATCGTCGTCTCGAACGGCGTGCTCCTCGTCGAGTACACCAACGAGCTGCGCCGGCGCGGGAGGCCGCTCGCCGACGCCGTGGTCACCGCCGGGCGGACCCGGCTCCGGCCGATCCTGATGACGAGCCTCACGACCATCGTCGGCCTTCTCCCGATGGCGCTCGGACTCCTGGTCGGCAGCGAGGCCAACGCCCCCCTGGCCCGAGCGGTCATCGGCGGCCTCCTGGTCTCGACCTGCTTGACCCTCCTGCTCATCCCGACGCTCTACACCATGCTCGAAGAACGCTTCCCCCGGACGTTCCGCGCCGAGGACGCGCGCGCGTCCTGATCGGGCGCGCTCCGCCGCGCCCTCCCTCACAGGAGATCTCGCGACCATGCACCTCGGACCCGCGGATGACCGTGCCTGGCTGGTTGGCTTGTTGATCGTCGTCGCGCTCGGCGCCGCGGCGCCCGGGGCCGCCCAGCCTCCGCCCGCTCCCGGTCAGCCCGGCCCCGCCCGGGAGGCGCCCGCGCCCGGCCAGGTGCTGTCGCTCCCGGAGGCGATCGCGCTGGCGCGGCGGCAGCACCCCACCATCCGGGCGGCCGAGCAGGCCGTGACGGCCTCCACCGCCCGGGTGCCGCAGGCGCAGTCCGCCTACTATCCGAGGCTCGACTGGCTCAGCGCCGCCGCCCGCAGCCAGTTCTTCAGCTCGACGCTCAACCAGGGCGTCCGGGCGAACTCGATCTCCACGGCGCTCCAGGCCAACCTGCTGATCTACGACTTCGGGAAGACCGGGGCCCTCGTCGACGAGGCCCGGGCCAACGTGCGCGTCTCCGAGACCGACCTCGAGCGGATCCGTGAGCTCGTCGTCCTGAACGTCCGCCAGGCCTACCTCGTGCTGCTCCAGTCCCGCCGGCTGGTGCGGGTGGCCGACGCCGGCCTGGCTCGGGCCGAGCTGAATCTCCGGAGCGCCCAGGGCTTCTTCGATGTGGGGACCAAGCCGAAGTCCGACGTCACCAAGGCCGAGGTCGAGGTCGCCAACGCGCGCGTCACGGTGATCCGGGCCCGGAACCAGGTCCGGCTGGCCGAGACCACCCTGGCCAACGCCCTCGGGCTCGAGGCGACCACCACCGTCGAGATCCAGGACATCCTCGGGTTCGAGCCGGTGACGCTGGACGCGGCCGGGCTCCTCACCGAGGCCCTCAAAAATCGCCCGGAGCTGATCCAGGCCCTGGCGCGCTTCGACGCGGCCCGCGCGCAGCTGGCTGGGGCCCGCGCCCGCTTTTGGCCGACCCTGAACGCGGCCGGGTTTTACGGGTACAGCACGCCCGACGACCCGCCGCTCCACGAGAATTGGTCGATCGGCATCCAGCTCTCCTGGAACCTCTTCGAGGGCTTCTTCACGGTCACCCGGATCCGCGAAACCCAGGCGCTGGTGGAGGTCGCCCGCGCCAACTACGACGCGTTCGAGCTCCAGGTGCGGCTCGAGGTCGAGCAAGCCTACATCAGCGTCGTGGAGGCCGCCGAGCGGGTGGCCGCGACCGAGAAGGCGGTCGAGTCGGCGACGGAGAACCTTCGGCTGGCCCAGGGCCGGTATGATGCCGGGGTGGGAACGATCCTCGACCTGACCGACGCCCAGCTCGCCCTGACCACGGCCGAAGCCGACCAGGTCCGGGCCCTGACCGACCACAAGCTCGGCCTGGCCGCGCTCGATCGGGCGGTCGGACGGCCCTGAAATGTCGCGGGTCGCCCCCGCGTCCAACAGACGCGGTAGGATGATCATGAAGGAAGAGGGGGCGCGACCCATGACGCGGGGCTGGCCGGGGCCTGCCACCCGCCCGGGGCGGGACCGATGAAGCGGGCGGTGCTGATCGTCCTCGCCCTGGTGGTCGTGGCCGGCCTGGCGACAGCCGGGTACCTGGTCACCGCGAGCCGCGCTCAGGCGGCGAAGTTCCGCACGGTCAAGGCCGAGCGGGGTTCGATCGTCACCACGGTGTCGGCGACGGGGAACCTCAACGCGGTGACGACGGTCCAGGTCGGCAGCCAGGTGTCCGGCCAGATCAAGGAGCTCTACGTCGACTTCAACTCGGCGGTCAAGAAGGGCCAGCTCATCGCCCGCCTCGACCCCGACCCCTTCCAGGCGAAGATGAACGCGGCCCGGGCCGACGTCGAGAACGCCCAGGCCGTCGCGCTGAACCAGCGCGCCAACGTCGAGAAGGCCCGCTCCGAGATCGAGAACGCCCGAGCCGGCGTGGTGACGGCCCAGGCCAACGCCGCCAAGGCGCAGGCCGACGTCGAGAACACCCGGGCCGCCATCGCGACCGCCCGCGCCAACGTGACCCGTGACAGCGCCACGCTGGCCAACGCGAAGCTCCAGCTCGACCGCAGCGTCGATCTCCTCAAGAAGCAGCTGATCGCCCAGAACGACAAGGACCAGGCGCAGACGAGCTTCGAGACGGCCAAAGCCCAGGTGGAAGCCACCCAGGCCCAGGTCCGGGCCAGCGAGGCCACCCTCCGCTCGGCCGAGGGCCAGCTGGCGGCGGTCCAGTCCCAGGCCAACGCCGCCCAGGCGCAGGTCGTCTCCGCCCAGGCCGCCCTCCAGGTCGCCGAGGCCCAGCTCAAGGCCGCCGAGGCCAGCGTCCGGAACAAGCAGGCGGCGCTCGACCAGGCCCGGCTCGACCTCGAGCACTCCGAGATCCGGGCGCCGGTCGACGGCGTCGTGATCTCCCGAGCGATCGACGTCGGCCAGACCGTGGCGGCGAGCCTCCAGGCGCCGACCCTCTTCACGATCGCCCAGGACCTGACGCGGATGCAGGTCGAGGCGGCGGTCGACGAGGCCGACGTCGGCCGGCTCCGGGAGGGCATGCCGGCCACCTTCACCGTGGATGCCTTCCCGGGCCAGACCTTCCGCGGCGAGATCGTGCAGATCCGCAAAGCGCCCCAGGTGGTGCAGAACGTGGTGACCTACACGACCGTCATCGCCGTCGCCAACCCGGAGCGAAAGCTCATGCCGGGGATGACGGCGAGCGTGCGGGTCCAGGTCGATCGCAAGGAGGACGTGCTGCGTGTTCCCAACGCCGCCCTCCGCTTCCGGCCGCCCGGTGAGACGGGGGCCGGGCCGGAGCCCACGCCGGGCGGCGGGCGGAGTCCGGCCGCCGGGGGCGGGGCCGGCGGCGGGCGCGGCGGCGGGGCCGGCGGGGGCCTCGGGCAGCAGCGGGAGATGCTCACCCGCGAGCTCGGCCTCACCTCCGAGCAGCAGACGCGCCTGGACGCGATCCTGGCCGAGTCGCGCCAGGCCTTCGGGGCGATGGCCGGGCAGGGGCTCGACGACCGCGCGCGCGAGGCACAGCGGAAGCGGATCCGGGCGGAGACCCGGGACAAGATCCGCGCGATCCTGCGGCCCGAGCAGCAGGCGAAGTACGACGCGCTGACGGCCGCCGCCCAGGAGGGGCCGGCGGCCGGGGCGGCGCCGGCCGGGGTGCCGGGGCGCGTGTTCGTCGTCGGGCCGGACGGCAAGCCCAAGGCGGTGTCCATCGTGACGGGGGCCTCGGACGGAAGCTCCACGGAGGTGCTGCGCGGCGATCTCCAGGCCGGCCAGGAGGTCATCACCGGCCAGGCCGGCACGTCCGCCGCGCGGGGCTCCTCCGGCAGCGCCCCGCGGCTCCGGTTCTGACGGAGGCTGGCCGCATGACGGCCCCGCTCATCGCCGTCCGCGACCTCGCCAAGACCTACCGGCTGGGGTCCCATGCGGTGCACGCCCTGCGCGGCGTGACGCTCGACATCGCGCCGGGGGAGTTCGTGGCGATCATGGGACCGTCGGGCTCCGGCAAGTCCACCTTCATGAACCTCGTGGGCTGCCTCGATACCCCGACGTCGGGCCGCTACGCCCTGGACGGCGAGGATGTCTCGCGTCTGTCCCGCGACGCCCTGGCGGCCATCCGGAACCAGAAGATCGGCTTCGTCTTCCAGACCTTCAACCTCCTGCCGCGGATGAGCGCGATGGAGAACGTCGAGCTCCCGCTGCTGTACGACGGCGGCGCGACCGCCCGCGACCGACGCACCCAGGCCCTGGCCCGCCTGCGGGACGTCGGCCTCGAGGGGCGCGAGCACCACCACCCGAGCCAGCTCTCGGGGGGCCAGCAGCAGCGGGTCGCCATCGCCCGGGCTCTCGTGAACGAGCCGCGCCTCGTCCTGGCCGACGAGCCGACCGGGAATCTGGACACCCGGACCAGCATCGAGATCATGGCGATCCTCCAGGCCCTCAATCGCGGGGGAATCACGATCGTGCTCGTGACCCACGAGGACGACATCGCCCGCTACGCGAGCCGGATCGTCGCATTCCGGGACGGGCGGGTCCGGACCGACGCGCGGGTGGACGCCCCGCTGCGGGCCGAGGCGCTGCTGGCGACACTGCCGGCCGAGGACGAGGCCGCCCAGGGAGTCGGGGCGTGAACGTCAAGCTCTGGGCCGCCATCCGGATGGCCCTCGGCGCCCTCCGGGCCCACGTGCTGCGCACCGCGCTGACCATGCTCGGCATCATCATCGGCGTCGGCGCGGTCATCGCCATGGTCTCGGTTGGCGCCGGCGCCCAGCGCCGGATCGCCGAGCAGATCCGCTCGCTCGGCTCGAACGCCATCGTGGTCCTCCCCGGCGCCCAGACCTCCGGCGGCATCCGCTGGGGGCTCGGCTCCCAGCAGACGCTGACCGAGGAGGACGCCAGGGCCATCGGCCTCGAGATCCCGGCGGTGGAGGCCTCGGCGCCGTCGGTGCGCGGCGCCGCCCAGACGGTCTTCGGCAACACCAACTGGTCCACGATCATCCAGGGCGTGACCCCCGATTACCTGGTGGCCCGCGAATGGGACGTGGCCACCGGCAAGATGTTCGGTTTCGAGGACGTCGACGCCGCCGCCAAGGTGGCCGTTCTGGGCGAGACCGTGTGGCGGAGCCTCTTCGACACCTCCGACCCCGTCGGCCAGACGATCCGGATCAAGAACGTCCCCTTCACGATCGTCGGCGTGCTGGACGCCAAGGGACAGTCGGCGTTCGGCCAGGACCAGGACGACCTGATCCTGATCCCGCTCTCGACGGCGAAGAAGAAGGTCCTCGGCGCCAACCGGTCGAATCCGCGCACGGTCGGCACCATCTCGGTCAAGGTCAAGGACTCGGACCTGATGGAGGAAGCCCAGGGCCAGATCCGCGACCTGCTGCGCCAGCGCCACCGCCTCCAGTCGGGGCAGGACGACGACTTTCAGGTCCGGATCCTGTCCGAGATGTTCGCCGCCCAGGAGGAGTCCGCCCGCATCATGACCATGCTGCTCGCCGCCATCGCCTCGGTGTCGCTCCTGGTGGGCGGCATCGGGATCATGAACATCATGCTGGTCTCGGTGACGGAGCGGACGCGCGAGATCGGGCTGCGGATGGCGGTGGGGGCGCGCAGCCGGGACATCCTGGCCCAGTTCCTGGTGGAGGCCGTGACGCTCGCCATCGCGGGCGGGCTGGTGGGGATCGTCGTCGGGCTGGCGGCGTCGGAGACCATCGCGTCCATCGCCAACTGGACCACCGAGATCCCGGCCGAGGCGATCGGGCTGGCCTTCGTCTTCTCGGGGGCCGTCGGGGTCTTCTTCGGCTTCTACCCCGCCCGCAAGGCCTCCCGGCTCGATCCCATCGAAGCCCTCCGCTACGAGTAGGCGCAACTCCGGCCGAGCCCGCCGGGGTCGCCCGCACCCGCCGCCGCGAGACGAAGGTCGCCATGAGGCGCAGTGGGTCTCCGTGAGCGCGCCCACGACGCGACGATCGGTCCGGGAAGGGATCTCACCTGCGGCCTCGGGCTGGCGGCGGTCACCGCGCTGCCCGCCCTGCGTAGCCCAAGCGGAGGCGCCGGCCGCTCGGTGGATCGACGTCGCGGCGCCCGACGGCCGGACGCTCCGGGCCGCCGTGGTGCGGCCCGACGACGCCGGGCCGTTTCTCAAACCTTCGAAGGGCGCACCAGGCTACAGCAGAATCCAGGTCGTCGGTTTCCCATCAGTGTGATGGGTGCAAAGGTCGTGTTTCGGGGTCGACCGCGTCTACTCTCCGGACGCCCTCGTGCAGCTACATGACCACAGCCCTGACGGGTCGAGGCTCTGGAATAGGATCGCCCCGCTCCAGAAGCACCGCAATGAGACTGCGCCTGGCCTCTCTGAGTTCCGCGAGCGCCTCCTCGGGGGAAGCGCCCGTGCCGAGTGGACCGGATACGGTTCCAAATTCCGGATGCCGCGCCACATAGTAGATCGAGCCATCCGCTCGGACATCCCGCTCGATCTGGACTTCCCAGGCAAGCGAATCGTAATACTTCGCGTCCTTCACGCCCGATGCCCTCCTTCCCGACATCATGCCCTTCGCCGAAGCAGCTCATCTATGAGCCGTATGGCAGTCCGGGCATACGCCGGATCCAGCTCGTCGTGCCTCGCGACGGTGGTATTCAGATCTGGATGATCGCGGTGCCGGACCACGATGTGCCGCGTTCCCTCGATTACCTCGAAGCCAAAAGCCGGGCCGGTCGCCCTTCGGCGACCGGATCGGGCCTGCCTCCCCCCGGGCCCCGGTGACGCGGGTCAGCGGGGCTTGAGCTCGATGCGGTACCCGTCGGGATCGCGGATGTAGAGCGAGAGCCCCTGGCCGAAGGCGCCGCGCCGGGAGACGACGTCCCCCTCGACCTCGACGCCCTGCCCGCGCAGGTAGGCGGCCAGCGCGGCCATGTCGTCGCAGCGGATGGAGAGGCAGACGTGATCCATCCGCCCGCTGGCGGGCGGGGCCTCGCCGGGCGGGAGCGGCAGCAGGTCGATCAGGTGGCGGCCGCAGCGGAGCTGGACCAGCTTGATCGGCTCGTTGACGTGGTCCAGCGTGAGGCCGAGCACCTCGACGTAGAAGCGCTGGGAGACGGCCTGGTCCCGGACCCGGAGCACCACGTGATCCAGCTCCAGGCACTCCAGCGGCCGGCCCGGTGACTCACTCACGCTCAGGCCCTCCTCGACAGCACGATTTACGGCGTGACCCTGATGATCCGCGTCTGCCACTGACACACGCCGCCGAGCGTCGTCGCCCGCTCGCCGGCGAACCAGAAGCTCCGGTTGTCGACCGGATCGCGCTGGGCGCCGATGTAGTCGCCCGTCCGCGCCGTCCTCTGCGGGCAGGTGCCGACGGTGAGCGGCCGGATGGTCGTCCCGACCGCCCAGTAGGAGCTCAGGAACGTCGTCGCGCTGCTCCGGTGGAACGCGAGCCCCGCGTCCCGAGGGCCGCCATCGGCGATGCCCGGCCAGAAGAGAAAGTCTCCGGGGGCGAGCCCCAGGGTGAACTGGTCCTCCAGGCTCGCCGCCAGCGCGCCCCCGGGGCCCGAGCCGACCCGGACGGCCACCGCCCGGACGCACGACTCGGTGGCACCGCCCCCGACGTTGCACACGGTGCCGTGGACGGCGCTGAAGCTGCCCCTCAGGTCGCCCGAGGAGGCCTGGGTGATCCGGTTGTCGCCGGTGTCCAGGCGCAGGCTGCTGCTCCGCTGCCGGGCCGCGGGCGGGACGCCGTAGGTGAAGGTGCCCTGGACGCTCGCCACCTGGAGTGACGGGGGGAGGTTCCGCACGCGCCACACCCGATATCGGGTGTTGGTGCCGAAGACCGTGTTGACGAGATAGACGGGGTTCGCGACGCCGGCGCTCGAGGCCGGCGCCACGTAGTGCTGCACCGGCTGAAGGGTGAAGGCCGCGGGGTTCTGAAGGAGAGCCGAGGGCTGGAAGGTGAAGACGAAGGGGAGCGGCGGGCAGGCGGCCCCGTTGTTCGCCAGCGCCAGCTTGTTGAGGACGCGGACGATGGCGAAGGTGAACAGGTTCGACGCGAACGTGAACTGGTTGGCGGTGATGACCAGCTTGTCGACGCCGACCCCGAGCCCCGGGTAGTCCGCCCAGCTCGAGCGCGCGGTGCCCCCGTTGCGCTTCCCGTCGATGGCGTACCGGCACCAGCGGGCCGGCTCGAGGTCGGCCGGGTCGACGCCGCGCGAGACGGCCAGCCAGATCCGGGACACGCCCGTCGCGTCCGAGGTGCCCCGCTTCTCCAGCGCCACCACGTAGAAGCGCGGGTTGACGCCGAGCCGGTCGAAGTAGACCTTGGGGTCGAACAGGACGCCGTCGCGCCCCGCCGGCGGCGGCGCGCCGAAGAAGAGCTGGAGGCTCTTCGTGGCCAGCACGCCGCCCGCCGTGGTGAAGAGCCGCGTCGCGCTGTTGGTCGCCTCGAGCACCCGGGTCCGGCCCTTGGCGAGGATGGGGTCCGGCGGCACGAAGGTGAACCCGCCGCTGGCCGCGCCCGGCTGGTCGAGCCCGGCGAAGGACGCGGTGATGGTCGGGGCCTCGGCCTCGCCGGCCGCGACCTCGGCCAGGCGTGTCGGCGCCTCGGCGGCGGCGTCCGTCTCCGCCTGGACCTTCAATGCCTGATAGCTCGCCGCGTCCACCGCGGTCAGCCGGGGCGCGGTCCCCTGCGCCGAGGCGACCGTGGCCGCCAGGAGCATCCCGGCGACGACGGCGGCGAGGATTCGGGCGGTGGACGCTCGGGGATCCCTCTGGCTCATGGTCCGCAACCTCCAGCCGTGTGGGTTGGGAGGGGGCACCCGCCGCCCCGACCGTGGGACTATGGCGTGACCCTGATGATCCGCGTCTGCCACTGGCAGGCGCCGGCGATCACGGTGGCCCGCTCGCCGGCGAACCAGAAGCTCCGGTTGTCGACCGGGTCCCGCTGGGCGCCGATGTAGTCGCCCGTCCGCCGCGTCGTCTGAGGGCAGGTGCCCACGGTGAGTGGCCCGATCGTCGCTCCGACCGCCCAGTAGGAGCTCAGGAAGGTCGTCGCGCTGCTCCGGTGGAACGCGAACCCCGACTCGAACGAGCCGCCGTCGGCCACGCCCGGCCAGAAGAGGAAGTCGCCCGGGGCGAGCCCGAGCGTGAACTGTTCTTCCAGGCGCGCCGTCAGGGCGCCTCCGGCGCCCGACCCCACGAAGAAGGCCACCCCCCGCAGACACGACTCGGTGGGGCCGCCCCCC
>DASYQW010000285.1 GCA_036005065.1 Candidatus Methylomirabilota bacterium
GAGCGTCCGGCGCAGCAGCTCGCGGGTGTCCGCGTGATCTTCGACCACCAGGACGACGAGGCCGCGGAGGGGCGCCGAGGATGTGGCGCTGCCGCGGCGGGCGGCGGATCGTCGCGCCCCGCGCAAGGATCGCGGCAGGCCAGCTGTGGCCCTCCGGTGCGCCGAGAGGCGGGCGTGCGGGCGGCGGGCCCCGGCGATCGGAGTGGCCCTCATCAGCACCACCCCATCACGAGGCTGGCGGTCACGTCAATGGGGTGGAGTTCACATTAGGGGGAAGTGCCTGGCCAGCAAACGCGGATCCGTTGCTATAGCCCCCCCGCTTCGGCCGGCAGGCGATGTACCACATCGAATCGGGCTCGGCGCGCCGCTTCCGCTTGCGCCGCTCGACCGTTACGCGCTGGGAAATCATGCGTCGCTCGGCCTGACGGCGATCGAGCATGGCCACGGTGCCCTCCGGCCAGTGGCTCAGGCTCTCGAGAACCGCCTGGAAGACTTGAGGCGCGCCCCGGCGAACGATGATCACGCGGTGCGGTGGCTGCACACCTATGGGCGGGAAGCACGCACCATGCCACGCCTTGGATGGTGACGAAGCAGCTCGATTGACAACGTCCCCTCGGCGGCGGGACAATTGGGGCCTCCCACTTCTCGCAGCGCGAGGGATCAGATGGCCGATGGCCCGACGATCGACACGGTCCGCTCCCGCTCGGTCGGTTTGCCCGGGCGGGCCCTCAACAGCGCGCGCACGCAGCACTTCGTGCTGGATTCGCCCGGCGGTCCCAACGAGGCGCTGACCACCGTCGAAGCGTTCCTGGCCGGGATTTCCGCGTGCGGCGTGACCCTGATCGAGAAACACGCGCGCGAAACCGAAGTCCCGCTTCGCCACCTCGAGGTCAAGGTCTCCGGCGTCCGCGGGCCCGACGATCCGACGCGCTTCCAGAGGATCGACATCTCGTTCGAGATCGCGGGCGTGGATGCGCAACAAGCCGCCCGGCTCGTGGAGGTCTGGCAGGCACGCTGACCGCTCTACCGAACGGTCGCGGTCGCGACCGAGGTGAAGATCGAGGTCGTCGCGCGTGGGGCCTAGTCTGGCGGCTTCTCGGGAGGGAGAACGATGGTGAGCATGACACTGCGCAGTGTCGTCGGGGCCCTGCTCCTTTTCGGTGTCCTGTCGCCGGCGGGCGCCAGTAATCACGAGCTCGTCGTCGGTCGGGCGGTCTCGACGACCTCGATGGATCCGGGCTTTTTGCGGGAGCCGGCGACGATCGTCGACAACATCTTCGACACGCTCGTCCTGCGGGACAAGGACATGAACCTCGTGCCGGGCCTCGCCGAGTCGTGGCGGGCCGTGAACGCCACGACCTGGGAATTCAAGCTGCGACGGGGCGTGAAGTTCCACAATGGCGAGCCGTTTACGGGGCGCGCGGTGAAATTCACCATCGACCGGGTGCTGGACCCGGCCGCGAAGTCGCCCACCATCTCGTACATCCGGACGATCCAGCGCGTCGACGTGGCCGACGACTATACCGTGCAGATCGTGACCTCGGTGCCGGATCCCCTGGTGCCGACCCGGATGAGCCGGTATCCGGCCTACATCGTGCCCCCGGACTACGTCGCCAAGGTGGGCGTCGAGGAGTTCGGCCGCAAGCCGGTCGGAACCGGACCGTACAAGCTGGCGAGCTTCGTGAAGGACGAGCAGATCACGCTGGTCGCGAACGACGAGTACTGGCGTGGCGCGCCGGCGATCAAGCGGGTCGTGTGGCGGCCGATTCCGGAAGCGACCGCCCGCCTGGCTGCGCTGCTGGCCGGCGAAGTGCACATCGTCGAGAATCTTCCGGTCGACCAGGTCGCGGTAGTCGAGCGGAGCGGGGCCGCCGAAGTCGAGCGCGTACGGAGCGGCGGCCTCGTCATCTACCTCGGCGTGAAGGCGAGCGTCGCGCCGCTCGACAAGCCGAAGGTCCGGCAGGCCATCTCGCTGGCCATCGACCGCCGCTCCATCGTCGAGTCGATCCTGCGTGGCTATGCCAGTCTGACCGGGACCCAGGTGGGTCCGTTCGACTTCGGCTACGTGAAGGTCGACCCGCCGCCCTTCGATCCGGCGCGCGCCCGGCAGCTCCTGGCGGAGGCCGGACACCCGAACGGATTCGACATCGACCTGCAGGTGACGCGCCGGTACGTCAGCGGCGCGGAGGTCGGGCAGGCGATCGCGCAGCAGCTCAAGAACGTCGGCATCCGGGTCAACCTGCAGGTTCCGGAGTGGTCGGTCTACATCCAGCAGGTGCCGGCGGGCAAGCAGGCCCCGCTCTACATGCTCGGGTGGGGGAGCACCCAGACACTGGATGCCGACGCGGCCGTGTACGCCATCTTCCGGTCGGGAGAGCCGTACTCGACGATCTCGATCCCCCGAATGGACCAGCTCCTCGACGAGGCCCGGCGCGCGATCGATCCCGACGCGCGGAGGAAGCTCTACCGGGAGATCCAGGAGCTGGCCGCCCGCGAGGTCCCCGTGGTGACGCTGTACCAGGAAGACGCCCTGTACGGGAAGCGGAAGAACGTGAGGTTCAAGGGGCGCGCCGACGCCCGGGTTCCCATCTCCGACATCCGGCTTGAGTAAGCTTCGTCGCCGCCTGGCCGGGCCGGCTTCGAGTTCCCTGGCCCGTCGGGGCCGCGCGTGACGGCGGCGCGGCCCGCCGATGGTCCCGACCGCGCGCCCGCCACGCCGGAGCCGCCGGCGGCCGCTCGACCTGTGGGTCGGTGTCCTCGCGCTGGCGTGGGTCGCCCTGCTCGTCGGCGTGGGGTCGGTCGCCTGGCCCCTCGATACCGTGGAGATTCGCCTGGACCGGACGTTCCGACCGCCGGGGTCGGCGGGTGCGGCCGGCGGCGCCGTTCATCCGCTGGGCACCGATCAGCTGGGTCGGGACCTGCTGGCGCGGTTGATCCGGGGCACGAAGATCTCCGTCGGCATCGTCCTCGCCGCCGGCCTCGTCTCCGCAGTGCTGGGCACCGGCCTGGGTCTGGCGTCGGGGTTCGCCGGACGCGCGATCGACGCCGCGGTGATGCGCATGGTCGACGTGCAGATCGCGATTCCCTTCGTTCTCCTGATCCTGCTCGTCGTCGCCGTGGTGGGCGCCAGCACCGGCAGCCTGATCGCCGTCCTGGGCGTGACCGGCTGGGCGATCTATGCGCGCGTGGCCCGGGCGCAAGTGCTCGTCGTTCGCGAGCTCGAGTACGTGCAGGCCGCCCGGGCTCTCGGGCTCGGGGATGGCCGGATCCTCTGGCGTCACATCCTCCCGAACATCCTGTCGACGCAGATCGTCCTCCTGACCGTCGATCTGCCGCGGTTCGTCTTGCTCGAGTCGGCGGTCGGCTTCCTGGGCCTCGGCGTCCAGCCGCCGACGCCGACGCTCGGCAATCTGATCGGCGAGGGCCGGTCCTACATGCTGCTGGCGTGGTGGCTGGTGGTCTTTCCCGGCGTGGTGATCGCGCTGCTCGTGGTCGGCTTCAACCTCGTCGGGGACTGGCTGGCGCGACGCGGGAACGTGCGGGTGGACTGAGTGTACCCCTACCTGGCCAACCGCCTCGCCCAGTCGGCCATCGTCCTGCTGGGCGTCTCCGCGGTGGTGTTCTTCTGCTTGTTCCTGACGGGCGATCCCACATCGCTGATGCTCCCGCCGGACGCGAGTCGACAGGAGATCGAGCGGTTTCGCGAGGCGATGGGGTTCAGCGACCCCCTCCTGGTCCAGTATGGCCGGTACCTCTGGAACGCCCTTCACGGAAACCTCGGGCGCTCCCTGAGATTCCAGGAACCCGTGATGAAGCTGGTGCTGGAGCGCCTGCCGGCGACCGCGCTCCTGGCGATCACCGCCCTCGCCTGGAGCACCCTAGCCGGGACGATCGCCGGGATCGTGGGCGCCTGGCGCCGCGACACCTGGGTCGATCTCGGCGTGCGGCTGCTGACCCTGGCCGGCCAGGCCGTGCCGGGGTTCTGGCTGGGCCTGCTCCTGATCCTGGTCTTCAGCCTGCAGCTCAAGTGGCTGCCCACCGGCGGGTACGGTACCTGGGACCGGCTCATCCTGCCGGCCCTGACCCTGGGCGCGTATTACATGAGCGCCGTGACCCGCCTGGTCCGGGCCAGCCTGATCGACGTCCTCGCCCAGGAGTACATCCGGACATCCCGCAGCAAGGGGCTCAGCGAGTGGAGCGTGGTGGCGAAGCACGGGCTGCGGAACGCCGTGATCCCCGCGCTCACCGTGCAGAGCCTGCACCTCGGCGCCTTGCTGGGCGGCGCGCTCATCACCGAGATCATCTTCGCGTGGCCGGGGGTCGGGCGACTCGCCGTCCAGGCGATCTACAACCGCGACTTTCCCCTGGTACAGGCCGTCGTGCTCTTCGCCGCCCTGGTGTTCGTCACGGTCAACACGCTGGTGGACCTCCTCTACGTCGTCCTCGATCCGAGGATCCGCCTCTAGCGCCGATGCCTGCCGTCCCGCCGCCCGAGCTGCCGAAGGACGCCTGGCTCATCGGCGGGCTGGGCCGCGGGGGCAACGCCCACGGAGTCGATGAGTTCGTCACGTCGGACGGGATGCGTCGGTTTGCCGTCTCGCGGTGCCGGTGGCTGCACGACACGGCGCGGGGTTGAACCCCGGCGCGAAAGGGGAAGGATGGTCGACCACGTTCGGCTCGAGGTCGGCGGGCGGTCGTGCCGGATGCGGCTACTCTGGGACCGGGCGCCCGGCCTCTGCCGACGCTTCGTGGAATGTCTGCCACTCACGAGCTTCGTGACCCACGCCAAGTTCGCCGGCGACGAGCTGTTCTTCATGGTGCCCTTCCTGGCCCGGGCGGAGAACCTCGTCTCGGCGGTCACACCCGGCGACGTCGGGTACTACCCGGACCGGGAGACGGTGTGCATCTTTTACGGCGACATCGTCCCGTTCGGCCAGGTCGGCCTCTTCGCGCGGCTCGTCGAGGGCGGCGACATCCTCCGCGAGCTGGGGCCTCGGATCTGGCAGGGACCGGCGCTCCCGGTCCGCGTCGCGGCGGAGGACTGAGATGCATCGCCCCGAGCACGCTCCGGCCATCCTGCCGTCGGCGCTCGCCGCGGTCTGGGCCTCGGCCCCGGCCGATCTGGAGGGCCTGGGTCGGCAGCACCGCCCGCCGAGCACGGACATGCCCAAGCGCCTCTACGCCAATTTCGATCTCTACTGGCTGGCGGGGGTGTTCTATGTCCTCCGCGAGAGCCTGGAGTCGGGGACGCTCGAGCCCGGTCCGGCGTCGGTGCTGGTCCGGCGCTTCGTCGAGCTGGCGAGGGCGCGTCTCCTGACCTGGGGCTTCGCCGACGCCGCGTCGGTTCTGGGGGCGGTGGCGGGGTCGGGGACGATCGTCCCCGATCCGCGCGTGTTGTCTCGCTTGCTGGCGGACCTGATCGTCTATCTGAACCGGCTGCAGAGCTGGGTCGATGCGACGATCCCGTGGGCCGCGCTCGATGCCCTCTCGCCGCTGGCGGCGCCCCGGGCCTCCGGCAGGGAGCCGTGAGCGTGGCCGCGCCGGAGAGCTTTCCCCGCGTGTCCCTGGGATTCTTCCCGACGCCCGTCGAGCCCCTGCCCCGCGTCGGCGCCGAGCTCGGCGTCGAGCTGTGGATCAAGCGCGACGATTACACCGGCTTCGGGGGCGGCGGCAACAAGGTCCGCAAGCTCGAGTTCCTGATGGCGGAGGCCCAGGCCGCCGGCGCCGAGGTGTTGATCACGACGGGGGGGCACCAGTCGAACCACGCGCGGATGGTCGCGGCGGCCGCCTGCCGGTTCGGCATGCGCGCCGTGCTGGTGCTGCGGGGCAACCCGCCCCAGGAGTGGCAGGGCAATCTCCTGCTCGACCGGCTCTTCGGCGCCGAGTTCGAGTTCCTCCCTCCCGACGAGTACTTCCGGCTGATCGACGACCGGATGGCCGCCCAGGCCGAGCGGGCCCGCGCCGCCGGGCTCCGGCCGTACGTCATCCCCCTCGGCGGCGCCAGTGCCCTGGGCGCCCTCGGCTACGTGCTGGCCATGCAGGAGCTCGCCGAGCAGTTCCGGGCCCTCGGGGTCGAGCGGCCCGACGTGCTCGTCACCCCGGTAGGCTCCGGGGGCACCCAGGCCGGACTCGAGGTCGGGATCCGGCGGTGGTGGCCGGGCACCCGGGTCGTCGGCATCAGCGTCAGCCGGGATCGCGCCTTCTTCCAGGAGCGGATCTCGCAGTTCGCGACGGCCTGCGCCGAGCTCCTCGGCTGGGGCTTCGGCTTCTCCCCCGGGGACATCTGGATCGAGGACGGCTACGTCGGCCCGGGATACGGGGTGCCGAGTGAGGGATCGATCGCGGCCATCCGGGAGGCGGCCCGCCGCGAGGGCATCCTCCTCGACCCCGTGTACACGGGCAAGGCGATGGATGGCCTCAAGGGGCTCGTCCGGACCGGCGCGGTGCGCCGGGGGCAGCGGGTGCTGTTCCTCCACTGCGGCGGCGGCCCGAGTCTCTACCCCTTCGCCCGGGCGCTGGCCGGCGCGTAGGCGCCCATGGGCATCCGGATCGGCGTGGACGTCGGGGGCACGTTCACCGATGTCGTGCTGATCGACAGCGCCGGGGGCCGGTCGATCCTCGTCAAGGTCCCTTCGACGACCGGCCAGCAGGCGCACGGGGTGCTGGAGGGAGTCCGGCAGGGGCTGGCCGAGGGGGGCTGGCGGGCGGACGCGGTGGACTACTTCGCGCACGGCACGACCGTTGCGACCAACGCCGTCCTCGAGCGGAAGGGGGCCCGCACCGCGCTGGTGACGACCGCGGGCTTCCGCGACCTCCTGCTCATCGGCCGCCAGACGCGGCCCCATCTCTACGACGCCCGGGCCCGCCGGCCGCCGCCGCTCGCGCCACGGTCGCTCACTCTCGAGATCCGCGAGCGGGTGGGGCCAGAGGGGGAGGTGATCACGCCGCTCGACGCGACCTCGCTCGGAGCGCTGGTCGAGTGGCTGGCGGCGGTCGACGTCGAGTCGGTCGCCGTCGTGTGCCTGCACAGCTACGCCAATCCGGCCCACGAGCGGGCCGTGGCCGACGTCATCCGCCGGGCACGCCCGGAGGTGAGCATCTCGCTGTCGTCGGACGTCCTCCCCGAGCCCGGCGAGTACGAGCGGGCCTCCACGACGGTGATGAACGCCTACGTCACGCCGCCCATCGCCCGGTACCTCTCGCGGCTCGCGAGCGCGCTGGAGGCGGCGGGCGTCCCGGTCGCGCCGACGATCATGCAGTCGAACGGCGGGGTCATGACCGTCGACACCGCGATCCGCGAGAAGAGCGTGCACACGTGCCTGTCGGGGCCGGCCGCCGGCCTCATCGGCGCCCGGTTCTTCGCGGAGCGCGCGGGATACGCCAACGTCATCACCGTCGACATGGGCGGGACGAGCTTCGACGTGGGCCTGGTCCACGAGGGCCAGATCCTGACCGGCACCGAGGGCCGGATCGGCGACCTGCCCCTCCGCGTCCCGATGTTCGACATCACGACCCTCGGGGCCGGGGGCGGGAGCCTCGCCCAGGTCGACGCCGGCGGTCTCCTGCGGGTCGGCCCGGAATCGGCCGGGGCGGATCCCGGGCCCGCGTGCTACGGGCGAGGGGGGGAGCGGCCCACGGTCACCGATGCCAATGTCGTACTGGGGCGGTTGCGGGACGGCCGGGTGCTGGGCGGCGTCATCACGGTGAGCCGCGAGCGCGCGTGGGGGGCGATCGAGCGCCACGTCGCGCGGCCGCTGGGGCTGTCGGTGATCGAGGCGGCGGCCGGGATCTGCCAGGTCGTCAACGCCACGATGATCCGCGGCATCCGGCTGATGACCACCGAGCGCGGGCACGACCCGCGGGAGTTCGCGCTGCTCGCCTTCGGGGGCTGCGGGCCGCTGCACGCGGTCGACCTCGCGCAGGAGATCGGGCTGCGGACGGTCCTCATCCCGCCTTCGCCCGGGCTCTGCTGCGCCGTCGGGCTCCTCCTCGCCGAGTACCGCCACGACTTCGTCCTCACGCTGAACTGCCTCGTGAACGCCCTGGGCCGGGAGCGGCTCGGGGCGGGGCAGGCCGAGCTCCGTCGGCAGGCCGAGCGGCAGGCCGGGCGCGAGCACGCGTCGGATGACCGCCTGTCGCTCCACTGGAGCCTCGACCTCCGGTACGTCGGCCAGGGGCATCAGCTCAACGTGCCGCTCCCGGACGGCGACGCGGCCGCCTGCGGTCGCGCGTTCCACGGAGTCCACCGCCAGCTCTACGGGTACAGCCGGGCCGAGCATCCGGTCGAGGCCGTCGCCTTGCGGCTCCGCGCCACCGCGCCGGCGGCCAGTGCCTTGCTCCCCCCTCCGCCGGTCCGGCCGGGCCGGGCGCCGGCCGAGGCCGTGATCGCGACCACCGAGGTGATCCTGGACGGCGCCGCGCGCGCCGTGCCCGTCTATGACCGCGGGCGCCTCGGGCTCGGCGCGCGGCTCCAGGGGCCGCTCGTCGTCGAGCAGTCCGACACGACCGTCTTCATCGGGGACCAGAGCGTGGTGGTGGACGACCGCACCGGGAACCTCGTCGTGGAGCTCCCCGGATGACGGTCCCGCTCACGGCGCCGGACGCCATCCTGGTCGAGGTCGTCCGCAACCGCTTGCAGGCCATCGCGGAGGAGATGGGCGTGGCCCTCAGCCGCACCGCGCACTCCGTGAACATCCGCGACCGCCGGGACTTCTCGTGCGGCGTGTACACGTCCGACGGGCGCCTGGCCGCTCAGGCCGAGCACATTCCCGTCCACCTCGGACTCCTGTGCGAGGTGGCGCCGCGCCTCTTCGGGGCCTGGGCGGGGCCGCTCGGCCCGGGCGACATGCTCGTCACCAACGATCCCTACATCACGGGCTCCCACATGCCCGACGTCGTGGTGTTCGCGCCGGTGCACGAGGGGGCGCGGCTGTGCGGCTACGTCGCCAACATGGCCCACCAGGTGGACGTCGGCGGCCACGCGCCCGGAAGCCTGTCCCTGGACTCGACGCAGGTCTATCAGGAAGGGCTGCGCGTGCCTCCGCTGCTCCTGTGTCGGGGGGGTGAGGTGGATCTCGGCGTCGTCCGGCTGTTTCAGGCGAACAGCCGGACGCCCGACGAGGTGGGGGGCGATCTGCTGGCTCAGGTCGCGGCCAACATGACCGGGGCGCGACGCCTGGTCGAGGTGACGGGGCGGCTCGGGCTCGAGCGGGCCCAGGCCTGCATGGAAGAGCTGATCGGCGCGACCGCGCGGCGGCTGGCGACGCGGATCGCGGAGCTCCCCGACCGGCGCGTGGTCTTCGCGGATCTCATCGAGTGGGATCGGGACGCGACCCCGCGCGACCTCGCGATCCGGGTGGCCGTCGAGCGGCAGGGCGCGCGCCTCCGGCTCGACTTCTCGGGCACGAGCCCTCAGCTGGCCGGTCCCGTGAATGCCGCCCGGCCGCTCACGCTGAGCTGCGTCCTCTACGTCCTCAAGGCCATGCTGGACCCGGGCGTGGCGTCCAACGCGGGACTCGTGCAGTGCGTCGAGCTGCTCACGCCCCCGGCCTCCCTCGTCGACGCCGCCCCGCCGGCGCCGGTGGCCCTGTGCACCTCGATCACGAGCCAGCGCATCGTCGACGTCGTCATCGGGGCCATGAACGAGCTGGTCCCGGGCGCAGCCATGGCCGCGTCGACCGGCAGCATGAACGGGTTGATCATCGGCGGCGTCCATCCTCGGCTCGGTCGGGGCTACTCGTACGTCGAGACGTACGGGGGCGGGCAGGGCGCGCTCGACGGCCTGGACGGCGCCGACGGCGTGCACACGCACATGACGAACACGAACAACTCGCCCGTCGAGGTCATCGAGCGGGTCTACCCGCTCCGCGTCCTGCGGTACGCGCTGGTGCCCGATTCGGAAGGGGCCGGCCGCTTCCGGGGGGGACTCGGCATGACGCGAGAGCTCCTCGTCCAGGGCCGCGCGACGGTGACGATCCACCTCGACCGCACCCGGACCCGACCCTGGGGAATCCGGGGCGGGGCGCCGGCGGCGACGGCGCAGTGCTCGATCAGCGGCGATGGCGGCGAGCGCGGGATGCCGGGCAAGTGCACGTTCGAGGTCGAGGACGGCACGCTCATCCGGTTCGTGACGGCGGGCGGCGGCGGCGTGGGCCCTCCGACGGACCGGAGCGCGGCGGCGGCGGCGCGCGACGTACGGGAAGGGCTGATCACGGAAGCCCGGGCCGGGTCGGTCTACGGGTTCCGGAGCGGCCAGCCGGACGAGGGCGCACCTCCGGGCTGACGGCGCCCGCGCCCGTGGCCGAAGTCTTCATCCGGCTCCTGAACCGGGAAGCGCTCGAGCGGCTCGGAGTGGCCGACGTGGCGGCGGCCGTGGCCGACGTCCGTGAGACTCTGCGCCTGGCCGCCGACGGCGCCGCCGTCATGCCGCCCGAGGTGGCGGTCCGCTTCGACGACCGGCCGGCGGGGGAGCGGCCCGCCGGCCCCGCCGGAGGACCGCCCGGCGGGAGCCCCCGCCGCGACGCGGCGGTGTACGCGCTGCCGGCGTATGTCGGCGGGCCCTTCTCCGCCATCGGCGTCAAGTGGACCGCCCACCGGCCGCCGGACGCTGGCGATGGCGCCCCGCGCATTCTCTCGGTGACCGTGCTGAACGACGCGCGGACGGGCCGGCCGGTGGCGGTCCTGGAGAGTGCGCTGATCACCGCGATGCGGACCGCCGCGGTGTCCTGGCTGGCGATGGAGCATCTGGGGCGGACCGCCATCGAGCGCGTCGGCATCCTCGGCGCCGGCTCCCAGGCGCGCCAGCACCTGCGTATGCTGGCGCACCAGATGCCGCGGCTGACCGAGGTGCTGGTGTGGAACCGCGGCGCGGCCCACGCCGAGGCGCTCGCGCGGACGTTCGCGCATGAGGCGCCATGGCCGATCCGCATCGGGGAGTCCGTCGGGGCAGTCGCGGCGGCGAGCGATGTCCTGATCACCTGCACGGCGGCTCCGACCCCGATCGTCGACCGAGCCTGCGTCCGGCCCGGGCTCCTGGCGATCCAGGTCGGGTTCCACGAGTTCAGCTTCGAGGCGATCGAGGCCTTCGACCAGGTGGTCGTCGATGGCTGGGGCGAGTTCCGCCTGACGAGCCAGAAGAGCCTCTTCCGGATGCATCGCGCCGGACGCTTCCCCGCCGAGCGCGTCGCGGCCGACCTGACCGACCTGGTCTGGCGCGGGCGCGCGTTCGCCCCCGGGCAGTCGGTTTATGTCAGCAGCTTCGGCCTGAGCGTCTTCGATGTGGCGATCGCGGCCCGTCTGGCCAGGGCCGGCGAGCGGGCCGGCATCGGTCAGCTGTTTCCGCTGGGCGGCTTCCCTCAGGGGGAATGGCCTGGGTAGACGCTCACACCGCGCGCGCCGGGTTGAGCCGCCGCTCGGCCGCCCCCCGTCACCACCGCGTCCTCGTGCTTGAACTCGTCCTCGAGGACGCTCCGCACCGCGACCCCCAGGGGGCGATCGCCGTATTCGCTCCAGACCCGGAGGTACTTCCGCACGCCGTAGACCTCGATCGCTTCCAGCACGAGGTGGATCACGGGGGCGCCGAAGAGCCGGCAGGCGCCCACGATCAGCGCCAGCTTGATCCGCCGAGCGGGGTCCAGCGTGGTGACGGGCAGGTCGAAGAAGTCCTGCCAGACCTTGAAGTGTCGCGTCTCGATGGGGATCAGCTGGTCCAGGATCTTCCGGAGGTCGCCGGTCGCGACGTCGCGGACGGATTGATAGAGCGAGAGGTCGAATAGCTCGTCCAGGACCAGCTGCCTGGCGAGCCTCGGATGCGTGGCCCGCCGGTCGATTCCCGGCTGGTTCATGGAGGCCCGGCCGACCTGCTCAGCCAGCAGGAGCTCCCGGAACGGGCGCGGCGGGCCCCGGCGGGCCTACCGAGTGTGTCGGAGTAGCCCGGCGCCGACCACCGAGCGCGTGGTGCATCGAGGCGTTTTCCGAGCGGCGGCTTCGCCGCCGCCACGACGGGGGGCATCGGGGGGGTCTCGGAAGATCCCCCCGAAATGACCTACCGGCCGAGCGCGGCCTCGGCCTTCGCGACGTTCGAGACCGACAGCACCACCAGGGCCGGCCCCGGGCCGGACGTCGTGGCGTAGGCGCACTTGATGTTGACGCGAGCCCGCCCGAGCTTCTGGGCGACGTCGGCCAGCGCCCCGGGCCGGTTCTCCAGCGTCAGCGTGAGGGCCTCTTCCTGCCCGACCCGCAGCTTGGCGGCGCGGAGCGCCTCGGTGGCACGAGCCGGATTGTCGACGAGGAGCCGCAGCTTCCCGCGTCCCCCGGCGGCCTCGGCCGCGCACAGGCCGGTGATGTTCACGCCGGCCTGGGAGAGCGCCGAGGCGACCTGGGCAAGGACACCGGGCTTCGAAGCGAGGCTGAGCGTGAGCTGGGTGGTCTTCGGCATGGCTGTCCCTCCGCGTGAGCGCCGTGGGGATGGCGGCCACCATGGGCATGGTTCGAAGTCACGAGACAGGCGTCCCCGGGCCCCGGCCGGCATCGTGGCCGCCCGGGGGCCGCCCTGAGACTGGCCGGGAGTCTAGGCGAGCGGAGGGCGGTCGTCAAGGGCGATTCCCGAGGGCGATTCCCGAGGGCGATTCCCGAGGGGGGCAGCCCGGGGGCCCCGGCGGCTGGCCACCCGACCAGCGGCCCGGGTGCCGGCGCGCGCATGATCGGGCCGGCGCATGGACGTCGCCGGCCAGTTGCGGTATGGTGCCGCCGTGCGCCGCCCCGCGGGCCTCCGCGCCGTCGTCGCCTTCCTGGCTCCGCTCGGCCTCCTGGTCCTGATGTGGGCCACGCTCCTGTGGCTCGCGCCCGCCGCCGCCCGCGTCTTCCCGCCGGTGGCCGACGTGGCGCGGGCCGGGGCCGAGGCCGTCCGCGACGGGAGCCTCCTCCACCACGCGGGGCAGAGTCTCCTGCGCGTGCTGGTCGGCACCACCCTCGCCATCGCGCTGAGCGTCCCCCTGGGCGTCCTCATGGGCGTGAGCCAGGTGGCCTCCGCGATCCTGACCCCGCTGTTCCGGTTCTTCTCGGTGTTGGCGGGGATCGCCTGGATTCCGATCGCGACGCTCTGGTTCGGGTATGGATTCGGCGCCATCACGTTCGTCATCTTCAACGCCGTCTTCTTCGTCGTGACGTACAACACCCTGCTCGGCGTGGCGTCGATCCCGCGTCCACTCCGCCATGCCGCGGCATCGCTCGGGGCCGGGCGGTGGCAGATGCTGGCCGAGGTGCTGCTGCCCGGCGCCCTGCCGAACATCGTGACGGGGATCCGCACGGGGGCGGGCTACGCCTGGCGCGGGCTGATCGCAGCCGAGATGATCGCGACCAATGCGGGCCTCGGCTACATGCTCTTCCTGGCCCGCGACTTCTATCGGATCGAGGTGATCGTCCTCGGCATGATCGTGATCGGGGCGCTCTGGCTCGCGATCGATCGGCTTCTCCTGGCCCCGCTGGAGCGGGCGACCATCGAGCGCTGGGGCCTCGTGCGGCGGTTCGGCTGATGAGCCGCGGAGGCCGGGTCCTCGCTGTCGGGCTGCGCGCGACGGCGGCCCATCCGGGCGTACGCGCGTTCGCCCCGTTCGTGCCCCTCATTGCGCTGTGGGCGGGCGTGGCGGCCGCCGGCCTTTTCCCGGCCGTCTTCTTTCCGGGGCCGCTCGAGGTGATCATGGCTTTCGGCCGCCTCACCTACAAGGGGATTCTGCCCGCCTACCTGGAAGACAGCGTCGTCCGACTCGCCGTCGGCGCCGCCGCCGGGATGGCCGTGGGGATCCCGCTCGGGGTGCTGGTCGGGGTGAGCCGGCGGGCCCACGCGCTCTGCTGGCCCATCCTGCTCTTCTTTCAGGCGATCGGGGACATCGCCTGGCTGCCCATTCTCCTGATCTGGTTCGGCTTCGGGCTCACCACGATGACCTTCGTCATCGTCTACACGGTGCTCTTCCCGGTGGTCCTGAACACCGTGCTGGGCGTCCGCTCGGTGTCCCCGGACCTGATCCGGGCGGCGCAGAGCCTGGGCGCGCCGCGCCGCCGCATCCTGCTCGAGGTCATCCTGCCCGGCGCCCTGCCGAACATCGTCACCGGCCTCCGCAACGGCCTCGGCTACGGGTGGCGCGCGCTCATCGCGGCCGAGATGATCGTGGGCACCAGCGGGATCGGGTTCCTCATGTTCGACGCCCGGCGCGGCGGCCAGGTGACCGAGATTCTCCTGGGGATGATCGTGCTCGGGCTCCTGTGGTACCTGGTGGATGGCTGGCTCCTCGTGCCCCTGGAGCGGGCGACCGTCGAGCGGTGGGGCCTCGTCACCCGATGAAGAACCTGGTCCTCCGCGGCCTCTCGAAGACCTACTTCGACCCGTACGCGGGCGCCCACGTGGTCGCGGTCGAGGACGTGTCGCTCGAGGTCCGGGAGGGGGAATTCGTGGCGATCGTCGGACCGTCCGGCTGCGGGAAGACGACGCTCCTCAACATGGTCGCCGGCTTCATCCCGCCTTCGCGCGGCGAGATCGTGCTGGACGGCCGGCGGGTGAAGGGGCCGGGACCCGACCGCGGCGTCGTCTTCCAGTCGTTCGCGCTGTTCCCGTGGAAGACCGTGCTGGAGAACGTCGGCTTCGGCCCCAAGATGCGCGGCGCGCCGCGGGCGGAGCGGGAGCAGATCGGCCGCGAGTACCTGGCGCTGGTCGGGCTGGCCGAAGTCGAGGGCCGCTACCCGATGGAGCTCTCGGGCGGCATGCAGCAGCGCGTCGGGGTGGCCCGGGCGCTGGCCAACCGGCCCGACGTGCTCCTGATGGACGAGCCGTTCGCCAGCGTGGACGCTCAGACGCGCATGACCCTCCAGGAGGAGCTGACACGGATCTGGCAGGCGCGCCGGCCCACGGTCCTGTTCGTGACCCACGACGTCGAGGAGGCGGTGTTCCTCGCGAACCGCGTGGTCGTGCTCTCCCGGGGTCCCGGCCGCGTCGTCGCCGAGCTTCCGGTCGACCTGCCGCGGCCTCGGGCGTGGGCGACCCTCGTCGAGGACGCCCCCTTCAAGGCGCTGGTGGCTCAGGTCCTCCGGCTGGTGAGGCCGACGTGAGGCTCTGGCGCGCGTTCATCGGGTCGCCCAAAGGGCGCGTCCTCGTCGCGGCGGTGGCATGCTATTGTGCCTGGCAAGGATACCTGACGCTCCGGGCGCCGGGGAAGATCGCCCCGAGTCTCCGACGGGCCGGGGATCGCGCGGTGGACGTGACGGTCACCCTGCCCTTTCCGCCCGAGCGCTTCCACGTGCTGGTCTTCCAGCGGTTCGGCCGGGTGGCGGGGACGAACGAGCACCAGGTGGAGTTGCGCGGCGTGCGGCCATCGGATCTGCGAGGCGTCGCGCGACCCTACTGGGTGACCCGGGTGGAGCCCCTCTCGCGCGAGCCGGGGAGGTGACGATGACGAGATCACGGCTGGCCTTCGTCCTCCTGCTGGTGATGGCGTGGCCCGCGTCCCTCGGCGCCCAGACCAAGACGCCGGTCAAGGTGAAGGCCGGCATCGTGGCCGCCATCGACCAGCTCGGGGTGCCGATCGCGCTCGAGCGCGGCTTCTTCGAGAAGTGGGGCCTGGAGGTGACGATCGCCCGACCGTACGCGACCGGCGTGGACCAGCTGAACGCGCTCCAGGCGGGCGAGGTCGAGCTCGGGCAGGTCGGCGTCCCGATGATCGGCGCCGTGCTGCGCGGCATGGATCTGGTCATCCTCGGAAACTACACCGGCAGCGCCGCCCGTCTCGGCTCGGATACGACGATGGCGCTGGTGGCCCGCGAGGGCGCGGGCATCGCCAGAGGGAACCTGAAGGATCTGCGCGGCAAGCGGATCGCCGCCTCGTTCGGGACGATCAATCACCTCTACATCCTGGCCCTCCTCGAGAAGGCGGGGCTCACGCCCCAGGAGGTGACGCTCGTCAACACCCCGCCGCCCGACATGACCGTCGCGCTCCTGGCCAAGGGGATCGATGCCTTCAGCGCCTGGGACCCGTGGCCGATCGTCGCCGCGCGCGACGTTCCCGGCGCCTACGAGGTCGTCCGGGGTGGCGAGGTGATCAGCTTCCTCGGCTTCAACGTGGCGCTCCGGGGCTGGGTGGAGAAGAACGGGGAGACGGTCGAGCGCTTCCTGGCGGCCTGTGCCGAGGCCGACAAGTGGATGCGGGCGACCCCGAAGGCCGCGGCCCAGGTCGCCACCCGGTGGATCCCGGGGCTCAAGGCCGAGGTGGCGGAGGCCGCCATGCAATACAACATTCAGCAGGTGGACCGCCGGCTCTCGGCCCACAACTACCGGGCCCTCTGGAGCGCCCAGGAGCGGCTCCATCGTCTCGGCTTCATCAAGGCCACCTTCGACGTCAACCGTCACTTCGAGCCGAGACCCATCCTGCGGGTCGTCCAGGAACACCCGGAGCTGTTCTCCGACCTCCCTCCGATTCCGGCCTCGGCGGCGCTCGTGCCCGGCTTCGTCTTCAAGCCGTAAGCCCGTGAGGGGCCTCGCCGGTCCCTCCCAGGCGCGCTGGCAGCGCGGGGGGCGCCGGCCTCGGGCCGCGTCGGCACGCCGGGATGTGTCGCTGCCCTGACGTTGCCTTCCGGAACGCTGGCCGGCCGCCCCGGCCCGGGGTCCCTGGCCACGCCACGCCGACCGCCTGGTTTCGCATTTGCTGAGAACACGCCTATCGGGTTCAGAGAGAGGGGCGGCGGTATGAACGCGACGCGGGTGCTGAGGCGGGATCACGAGGCGATGCGCGAGCTCTTCTTTCGGCTCCAGGCGCTCAGCGGCGCCGAGCAGCGGCTCGAGGCCCTGCGCGAGGTGGCGAGCGATCTGGTGATCCACGCCCGCATCGAGGACGACCTGTTCTACTCCGCCCTGGAGACGGCGGCCGGGGCCGAGGCCGACCGGCTCGTGGATGCCGCCCGGGGCCAGCACGAGCGGGTCGAGGACCTGATCGAGCGGCTCATCGTGATGGACGGCCGCGGCGAGGAGTTCGACCGAGGCGTCGCCGAGCTCCAGCGGAACGTCGAGGACCACGTGCGCGACGAGGAGGCCCGGATCTTCGCGCTCGCCGAGCGCACCCTCGGCCCCGCCCGCCTGGAGGAGATCGGCCGGGCTATCGAGGAGCGCCGGCTGGCCTTCAGGGAGGCGGCGTGAGAGCGCCGTCCCGGGCCGCTCCCCGAGGCCGAGGATTTCGGTATCGATCTTGCTTCAGACATAAAGTGTGATCGCCTGTCCTACGACATGACGGGGTGGGGGGGATGAAAAGCAGGGTTACGACACATGGATGTAGCCGTGATCCGCGTAGTCAACCAGCGCCGACGATGGGTCGTCCAGCTGGACGGGCGTGATGACCTCCGGTTCCACGCCCGGGGGCGGGGACGGGCCATCGAGGCGGCCCTCGATCTGGCCGAGACCGTGTCCCCTTCTCTGGTCGTCGTGCACACCGCCGATGGCCGGGTGCGACGGACGATCACGGTCGGAGCCGTACCCCAGGACTCCCTAGTCTCCGGCGAGCCGGCCCGCGTGGCCAACGCCCAGTAGGTGCGGGCATGCCGCCAGGGCCGATCGCCGTGCTCTCCACATTCGAGCGTTAGCGCCTCAGGAGGTCAAAGGCCATGAGCATCCTCGGCTGGATCATCTTCGGACTCGTCGTCGGCATCGTCGCCAAGTTCCTCATGCCCGGGCGCGATCCCGGCGGGTTCATCGTGACGATCCTCCTCGGAATCGCGGGGGCGCTGGTGGGTGGCTTCCTGGGTCGCGCGGTCGGCTGGTATGGCGAGGGCGACCCGGTCGGCTTCCTGATGGCCGTCGTCGGCGCCGTCGTCCTGCTCATCGTCTACCGGATGCTGGCACACCGGTCCGTCTAGCTCGTCGGTCGGTCCGGTCTGGAGGAAGAGCCATGCGAGTTCGCGGGTGGATGCGGGCCGTCCTGCCGGTCGCCGCGCTCGTGGTTTTCGGGGGCTGTGCGGGGCTGGAAACGCTTCCCTCCTCCGACTCCTCGGCGCCCCGGCCCACCGGGGGTCAGCGGGCGCCTTCGCCGACCGCGCGCCGGGCGGATCCGCAGGACGTGGCCCGGCTGTCCCGGCTCATGGTGCCGCTGATCAAGGCCATGAACAAGCCGAAGTCCCTCGAGCAGGTCCGGGTCGGCATCATCGATGACTCGTCGATCAACGCGGCGAGCGCGGGCAGCGGCGAGTTCTACGTCACGCGGGGGCTCCTCGATCGCGCCAACGACGAGCAGCTCCTCGCCGTGCTGGCCCACGAGGTCGCCCACGACGATCTGGGCCACGTGGCGAAGGCCCAGACACTGGGGGCCGGCGTCGGCATCGGCGCGGTCATCCTCGAGCAGATCTTCCCGGGGACGGGGCAGATCGCGCCGATCGCCGGCAACCTGATCACCCGGGCGTACAGCCGGCGCGAGGAGCTCCAGGCCGATGCCCACGGGGTGGAGCTGCTTCGGCGCGTCGGCTCCTCGAAGGACGCCATGGAGCGGACGCTGGTCTGGCTCAGGGACGTCACGGGTGGCGGCCGCGCGGGCGGCTTCTTCGCGACCCATCCGGGGACCGACGAGCGGATCGCGGCGCTCCGCCGGATGCAATGAGGTGAGCTCGGAGGGGGTGTCCCGCACCCCCTCCGAGGCTCCCCCCTCCCGACCTCCCGGATAGCTCACTCCGGGCCCATCTCTCGCGACTCACCCTGCCCCGCGCGCCCTTTCCGGCCCTTCTCCGGATGAAGAAGGGCGGCCGCCGGCCGGTCCAATGGGTCAGCCGGCCGGAGACTCGAGGCGGCCGGCAGCCTGTCGGGGAGTGCGAACGTGGACACTCCCGGGGCGGTGAGATAGACTGCGGAACGGGCTGCTCGCCGGGAGGGCCCAGGGAGGTGCGCCGTGGTCACACGGGCCAGTTATCGCATGGGGGCAGTCGCCCTCGCGCTCGTCGTGCTCGCCGGGTGCGCGGAGCAGACGGCGAAGGGCGCGGTCCTGGGCGCCGGAGGAGGAGCCCTGGTGGGCGCGACGACGTCGGGCCGCCACGCCGGGCAAAATGCCGTGCTCGGCGCCGTCATCGGCGGCCTCCTGGGGGCCCTCGTCGGCGAGACCATCGCCCACCGGCAGACGGCCGCCGCCACGGCGAGCCCGGCGCCGCCGCCTCCCCCGCCGACGGCTGCCCCGCCCCCGCCGCCGGGCGGACAATGGGCCGTCGTCTCCGCGCCGCCGCCGCCGCCCGGGACCCCGATGCCGTCGGCGGATCCCACGCGCGGCATCATCACCAATAGCACCCCCTGGGAGGTGCACGTGTTCATCGACGCGCCCCCCGGCACCCCCGGCCCACTGGTCCTCCGGCCCGGTAACAGCGCGCCGGTGAACCTCGACATCGGCCAGCACCGGGTCGTCGCCCAGGCGTTCGTCGACACCCAGTTCGGACGGCGGCTGGTGGGCACCTTCGATCAGATCCTGGCCGTCGACCCGCGGGCCCCGGGGTGGACGATTCGCTTCTTCGAAGCCAACTTCTAGCGCCGCACACGGTAGAAGGCCCCTAGTTATTCCGGGGGTCTCGGAAGACCCCCCGGTTGCCCCCCCTCGGTTGCGGCGGCACAGCCGCCGCTCGGAGCGCCGCTCGACGCATCGCCCGCTCGGTGCGAGCTGCCGGGTTACTCACACCCCGCCCGTTCAGGCGCCGGGGCGGGTGCGTCGTGTCGTCCCGCGGACGCGTCCTGGCCGCGGCTTTGCTGGGAGTCCCCCGGAGGAGACCGACCGATGCGCGATACCTTCGAGCTGGTCCGGCTCTTCGGGGTTCCGATCCGCTTCCACTGGAGCTGGTTCGCGGTCATCGCCCTGATCACCTGGACGCTGGCCGCGGGGTATTTTCCCGCCCAGCTCCCGGAGGCGTCGGCGGCGCTCAGCTGGCTTTCCGGTCTGATGGCCGCGCTCCTCTTGTTCGGCTCGGTGCTGCTCCACGAGCTCTCGCACGCCGTGGTGGCGCGACGGGTGGGTCTGCCCGTCTCGGGCATCACCCTGCACGTCTTCGGCGGCGTCGCCCAGCTCGAGCGCGAGCCGGACTCGCCGCGCTCGGAGTTCCTCATGGCGGTGGTCGGGCCGCTGACGAGCTACGCGGTCGGCGCCGCCTGCTGGATGGCCCTGCGGATCGCGGCGTGGCCACCGGCCGGGGGAGCCATCCTGGCCTACCTCGGCGCGGTCAACGTGCTGGTCGGGACCTTCAATCTGGTCCCCGGCTTTCCGCTGGACGGCGGCCGGCTGCTTCGCTCCGCGCTGTGGGCGTGGCGCGGCGACCTCGGCTGGGCCACTCGCATCGCCGGCCAAGCCGGCTCCGGCTTCGCCTTCGTCCTGATGGCGTGGGGCGGCCTCCAGCTCGCCACCGGCGAGGTGATCGGGGGCGCCTGGCTGATCCTCATCGGCTTGTTCCTGCACCAGGCGGCGAGCGCGAGCTACGCGCAACTCGTGGCGCGTCGATCGCTCGAGCGGGTGCCCGTCCACGACGTGATGGCGCGGAGGGTCGTGACGGTCCCGGCCGGCGCGATGCTCGATCAACTCGTCGATACGTACTTCTGGTCGCACCATGTGACGAGCTTCCCCGTCACCGAATCCGCCCGCGATGGGGACGGCGTGCTCGGGATCGTCACGATCAATCACGTCAAGGCGGTGCCGCAGGAGGAGTGGCCGTCGACGGCGGTGCGCGACGTGATGATCGGTCTCAGCCATGAGCTCTCGATCGCGCCATCGGCTTCTTGCTGGGAGGCGCTCGGCAAGCTCACCCGGAACGGGGTCGGCCGACTCGTCGTGCTCCACGCGAACCGGCTCGTCGGCTACCTGAGCGTGCGCGACGTGCTCCACGTCCTGACGCTGCAGGTCGCCCGCGGGGACACGGTGGTCCCTCTCGGCCGGGGTGGGGCCCGCCGGGTGCTGGATCGCGCGGCCTGACGGCGTGAAGAATCCGAGCGGGCCTTCCGTCTGAGGCAACTGGAGGTCCCGCCGGATTTCCAAACATCTGACGAGCACGAGAGGAGGGCGACCCATGAAGCGGGTCATCATTTGGTCGGGGCGAGTCAGCCTGGCGCTGCTCGCCGCATTCGTACTCCTGCCTCCGGGCGCCCTGGCGGCGCCCGCGTCGGCTCCGGCTGCGGCACGCCAGGACGTCATGGGCGCGCTGCCGGAGTCGTACCCGTGGATCCACCTCGCCGAGGCGCTCACGCCCGCCGTCGTAAACGTCCGCACCACGGGCGAAGCCGCCCGCGGAACGGAGACGGAGGAGACGATCCCCGAGCCCTTCCGGCGCTTCTTCCCGTCCGAGCCTCGGGAGCGCTCGCCGGAGCGTGCACCGCGGCAAATCCGCGGCCTCGGCTCCGGGTTCATCATCGATGCCGGCGGCTACATCGTGACCAACCACCACGTCGTCGACGGCGCCAAGTCGATCGAGGTGGCCTTGAGCGACGGGCGGAAGCTTCCGGCGACGCTCGTCGGCAGCGATCCCGAGACGGACCTCGCCCTCGTCAAGGTCGAGGCCACCGGCCTCCCCACGATCCCCCTCGGGAGCTCGCGCGCGGTGAAGGTGGCCGAGCCGGTGATGGCGATCGGGAATCCCTTCGGGCTCGATCACACCGTGACCGTCGGCATCATCAGCGGCAAGAGCCGCGTCATCGGGGCCGGCCGGTACGACGATTTCCTCCAGACGGATGCCGCGATCAATCCGGGCAACTCCGGTGGTCCGATCGTGAACACGCGCGGCGAGGCCATCGGGATCGCCACGGCCATCGCGAGCCGGAGCGGCGGCTTCCAGGGCATCGGATTCGCGATCCCGAGCGACCTGGCCAAGCCGATCCTCGGCCAGCTGCAGGCGGCCGGGCGCGTCACGCGCGGGTGGCTGGGGGTGTCGATCCAGCCCCTGACGCCCGAGCTGGCGAAGTCCTTCGGGTCCAAGCCGCAGGAGGGCGTGCTGGTGGCGTCGGTGGCGGAGGGGTCGCCGGCCGCCAAGGCCGGGCTCCGGCCAGGTGACGTCATCGTGCGGTATGACGGCAAGGCCGTCGACAGCCCGCGGGAGCTCTCGGCGGGGGTGGCGAACACCGAGGTCGGCCGGACGGTCGAGCTGGCCGTGGTGCGCGACGGCGCCGAGCGACGACTCCGGGTGACCATCGGCAACCTGGCCGACTCGCGCCAGGCGCGCACGCCGGCGACGGAAAGCCGGGTGGCCGGACGCCTCGGCCTCGAGCTCCAGGATCTGACGCCGGAGCTCGCGCGCCGGCTCGGCATTCCCGACCCGAAGGGCGTGGTCGTCACCGACGTGCGTCCGAACTCGCCGGCGGCCGAGGCCGGGATCAAGGAAGGCGACGTGATCCGCGAGATCGACCG
>DASYQW010000286.1 GCA_036005065.1 Candidatus Methylomirabilota bacterium
GTGACCTACGCAGCAGGCGGACAGACGAGCGGGATGATCTCGCGCTTGTTGCGCCGGTAGACTCGGAAGTCCTCTTGGTCCACGGTGATGACGCTATGGCGGGGATGGAGTTCGCTCATGCGGATGAGACACAGATCGGCCAGGTCCGGATGACGGTCGGCATAGCGCACCGCCAGCGCCTCGAGCTGCGGGAGGTGGTCACTGCAGTTGAAGGCCAGTACAGCGAGTCCTTCGCCAGCATCGCCAGGACCAGCGCCACGCTCTGGAGACGGAAGGCGGCTTCCGCCAGCACTGCCTCGCACGTCAGCAGTGGCTCGGTGACGCGCTCCGCCACCCGGACGGCCCACCCGTGATGCCGATCGTTGTGGTTCGCGAAGGCGACCAGGAAGCCGGTGTCCGCGATCCCCTTCACGAGCGGGAGAAGCCCTTGCGCGAGGAGAGGTTCCTGGGGCCACGAACGGAGCCGGCCAGACGCATGAACGACCGAGGTGAATCGCTCGCCTTGGCCTTCTCAAGCTGGTCTCGGATGAGCTTGCCCTGAGACACACCGGTCTCGGCGGCAGCCCGCGCCAGCCAGGCGGCGAGCTCCTTGCTGAGACGCACCGTGATTGTGTGACTCATATGGCAAGCGTGTACTCGGCCCCGCCGATCCGTCAAGCGGCTCCGAGCCTGGGCCAGCTATCTGGACGGGGCTAACCTGACCGGAGCCAACGTGAGCCGGGCTCGGCTGACCCAGGCGCGGGCGAACGGGGCCACTCTCCACGACGGTCGACGCGAGCGGGGCGAACCTGGCGCGCGCCGAGCTGGTGCGAGCGGGCGCCAGCCTGCGAGGGGCCAATCTCCATTAGGCGAGCCTGGCCGGCGCCCAGCTTCGAGGGGCGGACCTGCGGGGGGCCGGGCTCTGCGGGGCCGACCTCGATGGCGCCGACGTGGACGGCGCCGACTTCACAGACGCCAATGTCCGGGATGCCCGCAGCACGGACCGGGTCAGCCACCGGGAGAGCGCCAAGGGCCTCTGAGCGTCGGCCCGCTGGCGCCGCGGTCACTCGGCCGATGTCCGGCGGCGGGTGGCGGCTTCCCTCACGGCCAGGTCGAGCACGCGGTACCAGCCGCCATTCAGACCGCGGCCGATGAACGGGGGGTCCGACTTCGTCCAGTCCCACCCGAGGAAGACGATCTTGCCGGCGCCGAAGGGAATGATCACCACCGACGCGTTGCGGCCGTTGTCGTAGACGCTGACGGAGCCGCGGGGGAGCGTGCGGAGCGGGATCAGGCCGGTGCTGTCGTTGCCCGGCAAGGCGGCCGGTCCGGGGGCGAACTGCGTGTGGGCCGCCGCCGGCCGCCGCACGGTGCGGACTCCGGTGCCGTTGACGGCGCCGACCCGGAAGCCGAAGAGCACGAACAGGAGGTCGCTGACCTTGTCCTTGGCTTCCTGGGAGCTGTGGATGATCATGCCGCCGCCGGCCGCGACCCAGTTCCGCCACACGACGCGGGTGGCCGCGGGGAGCTCTCCCGGCAGATAGCACCAGCTCTCCTGCTCGGGAATCAGGAAGACCTCCATGGCCCCGAGGGCAGACCGATACTGGGCGGTCGGGGCCACGAGGGTACCGGGCTGGTGGAACCCGAAGCTGCAGGCCCCGACGGAGTCGTAGGGCCCGGAGATCGTCCGGACCGTGTGCCCCAGCGATTTCAGGGCCGCCTGGACGTTGGCGGATTCCTGTGAGCCCTCCGGGTAGCCGATCTGGCCGGAGTCCACGTAGCGCGTGCTGTTGAAGACGAGGACTCTCGCGGCGTCCGCGGTCGGGGGCGCGCCGAGGGCCGCCAGCAGGAGGGCGAGGGCGATCAGGGCGATACCATGTCTCATCGGCGAATCACCTCGACCTGGTGATCGAGCAAGGAGAATGCCAGCGTCCGATGCGCGAGAAGGCCGCATGGTTCCAGGAGACAGGGAGGGCGGGGCGTCGGCCGCGTTGCAATTGTTGCCAGGCGCGGCGGGATCTTCTTGCACGACCGAGCCCGGCGTGCCGTACCCGTGGGCTGCTGGCCACCGCTTGACAAGCCGGTCGGAGTGACCCCGGAATAGCGGCGTGACGGTTCGGCGGCATCTCTTCCTGGCGTCGCTCCTCCTGGCGACGCTCCTCGTCCTGGTCCAGGTCCAGTTCGGGCTCGCCGTCGTGGGAGACGTGTGGTGGGCGATTCTCTCGTGGGACAACGCCGCCACCCATGACTTCGAGACCGCCGCCTCGGTCACCCCGCCGAGCACCGACCCCGTCCGCGAAGCCCGTGAGTCGGCGTGCCGGGGCGCGCGTCCGAGCGGCCGCGTCTCTTGGCCCGACGGCGCGAATCGAGCTCTCGACCCCCGCGGGTCGGCCCCGATCTCCCGGTCACCTCCGGCCGCGCCTCTCGCCTGAGCTCCTGACTCGGGGCAGCCTCGCGCTGCCTTCCGTCAACCCGTCGGGCGCGCGTCATGGAGGCTCGGTATGCCGCCGCTGCTCGGTCTCATCGCGACGTGTCTGGTCGTCGCCCTGCTGGTGGGGATCATCATCTGCTACCACGTCCTGCTCGACCGCCGGTACGCGAGGGAGACCCGGCGCTCCGCGAGCGCGCCGACGCCGGCCGCGCCGGCCGGCGAGCAGCGCTCGCCCCCGTCCAGGCCCCGCTGACCTCACGTTGGGGCGGCCCCCGGTGGCTCGCGCCCGCGAGGGTTCCGGGCGGCCAGCGGCCGGGTGGCGTCCGTGACGCCTCCGTACGGATCTTCCCGCAGACCGAAGCCGGCGCCCGTTTCTTGCGGGGCCCGAGCGTCTCCGGTATACTCAATTGAGGCTTGGAGGGACTCGAGTCGGTGCCGGATGAGGCGCGACTCCTCCATGCCGAGACGCGCGAGAGTGGCGGAATTGGCAGACGCGCTGGACTTAGGATCCAGTGGGCGAAATCCCTTGGGGGTTCAACTCCCCCCTCTCGCACCACTCCTGCCGTAGAAGGCCGTTTACGACCCTCCGCCTGCTCGAAACGGGCGTTTGAGACTCCGGGGCCGGTGGGCGGGACCCCGGACGAGCGGAGCATGACGAGCCAGGCATGAAGGTTCACGTCCAGGAACTCGAAGCCTGCAAGCGCCAGCTCGTGGTCGAGGCCCCGGAGAGCGAGGTGGCGGCGGCCTGGGAAGCCGCTTACGGCCGGGTCCAGCGCGAGGCGCGCCTGCCGGGCTTTCGGCGGGGAAAGGTGCCGCGGTCGCTGGTGCGCGCGCACTTCGCCCACGAGGTGCGGCGGGCGGTCGCCGAGCAGCTGATCCCCGCCGTGTACCGTCGCGCCCTGGATGAAACGCGGCTCGACCCCGTCGAGGAGCCCGACGTCCAGGACCTCCAGCTCGAGGAGGGGCAACCTCTCCGCTTCACGGCGGTCGTCGAGATCAAGCCCACCATCACCCTCGGCGCGTACCGGGGCGTGAAGGTCCCCCATACCCCCGTGCCGCTGACGGACGCCGATGTGGACGCCGCGCTCGCCGCCCTGGCCGACCGTCACGCGACGCTCGTCACCGTCGCCCGCCCGGCGCGGGAAGGCGACCACGTGATCGTCGACTACACGATCGAGCCCGAGGGCGCCGAGCCGCGCATCGAGCAGGGGTACGGCTTCCAGATCGGGGCCGGCCAGGTCCTGCCGGAGATGGAAGAGGCGGCCATCGGGCTGGCGGCCGGGGACGAGCGGGAGCTCGCCGTGCGCTTCCCCGAGCGGCACCCGCGCGAGGAGCTCCGCGGGAAACCCGGCCGGCTGTCGCTCCGGGTCGTCGAGGTCAAGGAGAAGGAGCTTCCCTCGCTCGACGACGAGTTCGCGCGCGCGCTCGGGTCGCACCAGAGCCTGGCCGCGCTGCGGGAGACCGTCCGGGGCGAGCTTGAGGCGCAGCGTCAGCGGCAGAACCGGCACACGCTCGAGGAGGCGGTGGTGGACGCCGTGCTGGCGGGCCACGAGTTTCCCGTTCCGGAGAGCCTCGTGCTCCGGAACATCGCCCATCGAGTCGGCCGCATGCAGCAGGGCATGAGCCGGCAGGGGATCGATCCCGCAACGCTTCCGTGGGACTACGGCAAGTTGACCGAGGAGCTGCGCCCGGCCGCCGTCCGGGCCGTGCGGTGGGCGCTCCTGCAGGACGCGATCGCGGAGAAAGAGGAGCTGACGGTCGGCGAGGACGACGTGGACGCCGAGATCGCCCGGATGGCCCGCGAGTCGGGTCGGGCGCCCCAGACCGTTCGAAGCCTGCTCGAGCGCAGCGGCGAGCTCGACGGGTTGCGGCTGTCCCTCCGCGAGCAAAGGGTCCTCGCCCTGTTGATCGAGCACGCCGAGATTCAGCCGGCGACGTAGGAGGCACCGTGGCACTCATCCCGATGGTCGTCGAGCAAACCCCGCGCGGCGAGCGCGCGTTTGACATCTTTTCGCGGCTTTTGAAGGAGCGTATCATCTTCCTGCCGAGCTACATCGAAGACGACATGGCGAACCTGGTCATCGCCCAGCTCCTGTTCCTGGAGGCCGAGGACGCCGACAAGGACGTCTATCTGTACGTGAACAGCCCGGGAGGGTCGGTGACGGCCGGGCTCGCCATCTACGACACCATGCAGTACGTCAAGCCGGCGGTGGCCACGATCTGCATGGGTCAGGCGGCGTCGATGGGGGCGCTGCTGCTCTGCGCGGGGGCCAAAGGCAAGCGCTTCGCGCTTCCCCACTCCCGGATCATGATCCACCAGCCCCTGGCCGGCGTGCAGGGCCAGGCGACCGACATCGACATCCAGGCCCGGGAGATCCTGCGGATCCGCGACGAGCTGAACCGCATCCTGGTGGAGCACACCGGACAGGCGGTTGAGCGTATTCGCCACGACACGGACCGCGATTTCTTCATGACGGCCGAGCAGGCGAAGGAGTACGGGCTCGTCGATCACGTGATCGCGTCCCATGTGCCGATGCTCAAGACCGCCCAGGCGCTCCCCGCGGGTGGTGGGGATGGGCGAAAGACGTAGCCGGGGCCGAGTCGTTCGGCGGGGGGCGGCATCGCTCAAGGGGGGAGACTGAATGGCCCGATCGCGCGAGACGAACGGTGGCGTTCTCAAGTGCTCTTTCTGCGGGAAGAGCCAGAACGACGTCCGCAAGCTGATCGCGGGACCAACGGTCTACATCTGCGATGAGTGCATCGAGCTGTGTAACGACATCATCGCGGAGGAGTGGGAGGAGGAGCGGAGTCGCGAGATCCGCAGCCTTCCAAAGCCGGCCGAGATCAAGGCGATCCTCGACCAGTACGTGATCGACCAGGAGCGGGCCAAGAAGATCCTGGCCGTGGCCGTCCATAACCATTACAAGCGGGTGGAGGCGGGCTCGGATTCCGGTGAGGTCGAGCTCCAGAAGTCGAACATCCTCCTCATCGGCCCTACCGGCTCCGGGAAGACGCTCCTGGCCCAGACCCTGGCCAAGATCCTGCACGTGCCGTTCACCATCGCCGATGCCACCAGCCTCACCGAGGCCGGGTATGTCGGCGAAGATGTCGAGAACATCATCCTGCGCCTGCTTCAGTCCGCCGACTACGACGTGGAGCGGGCCGAGCGCGGGATCGTCTACATCGACGAGATCGACAAGATCGCCCGAAAGTCGGAGAACCCCTCGATCACCCGCGATGTCTCCGGGGAAGGGGTGCAGCAAGCGCTCTTGAAGATTCTGGAGGGCACGGTCGCCAACGTCCCGCCCCAGGGCGGCCGGAAGCACCCCCACCAGGAGTTCATCCAGGTCGACACCACCAACATCCTCTTCGTGTGTGGCGGCGCCTTCGTGGGACTCGAGCGGATCATCGAGGGCCGCATCGGGAAGTCCGGGATGGGCTTCGGCGCCGACGTCAAGACCCGGGACGAGCGGAAGACGGGCAACCTCCTGGCCATGAGCCAGCCCGAGGATCTTCTCAAGTTCGGCCTGATCCCCGAGTTCGTGGGCCGCCTGCCCGTGGTCGCCACCCTGCACGACCTCAGCGAAGCGGCGCTGGTCCGCATCCTGCGCGAGCCGAAGAACGCGATCCTCAAGCAGTACCAGAAGTACTTCGAGCTGGAAAAGGTGCGGCTCAAGTTCACCGACGATTCCGCGGTGGCGATCGCCCGCGAGGCGCTCAAGCGCGGCACCGGCGCCCGGGGGCTCCGGGCGATCCTCGAGGACGTCATGCTGGACGTGATGTACGAGCTGCCCTCCATCCAGGGGCTCACCGAGTGCGTCATCACGCGCGACGTGATCATGGGTCTCGAGCGTCCGGTGCTGATCTCGGAGCAGCGGAAGGCGGAGAGCGCCTAATCCCCTCGGAGGGGGGCGGCGTCCCCCTTTCGACGGCCCTCCCGGCAAAGCCGGGCCGTTCGCCTTTCGGCGAACGAATCGGGCCTGCCTCCCCCCCGGCAGGAAGAATCCACGGTGACGGGCGCCGATGAGTGGGACGCTGTACGTGGTCGGGACGCCGATCGGGAACCTGGAGGACATCTCCCTCCGTGCGCTGCGCACGCTCCGCGAGGTAGACCTGATCGCCGCCGAGGACACCCGGCGCACGCGCACGCTGCTCGCCCGCTACGAGATCTCCACCCCGGTCACGAGCTACTTCGAGCACAACAAGCTCCGCCGGGGCCCCGAGCTCCTGGCCCGCCTCCGGGCGGGAGCGAGCGTGGCGGTGGTCACCGACGCCGGGACCCCGGGGATCTCCGACCCCGGCTTCCACCTCGTCCGGCTCTGCCGAGAGGCCGGCGTGCCGGTGGTCCCGATCCCCGGCCCCTCGGCCCTCGTGGCCGCCCTCTCGGCGGCCGGCATCCCGGGGGACCGCTTCGTCTTCGAGGGCTTTCTGCCCGCGAAGCCGGGCCGCCGACTCGCGCGCCTGCGCGAGCTCCGCGCGCTCGAGCGGCCCGTGGTGCTCTACGAGAGCCCCCACCGGGTCGCGGCGACCCTGGAGGCCCTGGACGCGGTCTTCGGGCCGGTCGAGGTGGTGCTCGCCCGCGAGGTCACCAAGCAGTTCGAGGAGTTCCGGCGAGGGACGCCGGCGGAGCTGCGGGCGCGCTTCCTGGCCGAGAAAGCGCGCGGGGAGCTCACCCTGATCGTCAACCCGCACCCGGCGGCCGGCGAGACTTCCTGATATACTGAGACGGCGCCCCGGCGTCCCGCTCCTACATGAGCCAGCAGCCGACCATTCCCCGCGCCTTGACCGTCGCCGGGTCCGATTCCGGCGGGGGCGCGGGTATCCAGGCCGACCTGAAGACGTTCAGCGCGTTCCGCGTGTACGGGGCGTCCGTGCTGACGGCGATCACGGCCCAGAACTCCATCGGGGTTCACGGCGTCGTCAACCTGCCCCCCGAGTTCGTGGCCCGCCAGCTCGACGTCGTGCTCGGGGACATCGGGGCCGACGCCGCCAAGACGGGCATGCTCTCGACGGCGCCCATCATCCGGGCCGTGGCCGACCGGATGCGGGCCCACGGGCTCCGCCGCCTCGTGGTGGACCCCGTGATGGTCGCCAAGTCCGGGGACCCCCTGCTCGAGCCGGACGCCCGCGCCGCGCTCGTCGAGGCGATCCTACCGCTCGCCCTGGTGGTGACTCCCAATCTGCCCGAGGCGGCGGCCCTCGCGGAGTTTCCGGTGGCGACCCTGGAGGAGATGGAAGCGGCGGCGCGCCGCATCCACACGCTGGGCCCGGCCTGGGTCCTGGTCAAGGGGGGGCACCTCAAGGACGATCCGGTCGACCTGCTCTTCGACGGCCGGACGGTGACCCGGCTCAGCGCCGCCCGCGTGAACACGCCGCACACCCACGGGACGGGGTGCGCCTATTCGGCGGCGATCGCGGCCGGGCTCGCGCGGGGCCAGGGGGTTCCCGACGCGGTGGCCGAGGCCAAGCGGTACGTCACCGCGGCGATCCGGGCGGGCTTCGCGCTGGGTCGCGGGGTGGGCACGCTACGCCACTTCATCGACACCTGGTGATGGCCGACGACGACGTGAAGGAGGGCGGAATCCCGGACGGGCGGATGCCGTTCCTGGCCCATCTGGGGGAGCTGCGGCAGCGAATCATCGTCTCCCTGGTCGCCCTCGGGGTCGGCTTCGCGGTGACCTTCAGCTTCTCCGAGCAGATCATCGCGTGGCTCGCCCGCCCACTTCCGGTGAAGCTCGCGTTCCTGGAGCCGACCGAGCCCTTCTGGGTCAACATGAAGGTCGCGCTCATCGCGGGCCTCTTTCTCGTCCTGCCGATCATCCTCTACGAGGTCTGGGCCTTCGTGGCGCCGGGCCTGCTGCCGCACGAGCGGAAGTTCGCGCTGCCCTTCGTCTTCCTCTCCACCCTCTTCTTCGCCCTCGGCGCGACGTTCGCGCTCACCGTCATCGTGCCGTTCGCGGTGAAGTTCCTCGTCGCCTACAAGACCGAGAACCTCGTGGCCACGATCTCGGTGAACCGATACGTGGACTTCGTCCTGAAGTTCACGATCGCCTTCGGGCTGGTGTTCGAGATGCCGCTGGCCATCACCCTCGCATCGCGGCTCGGCCTGGTGACACCCGAATTCCTGGCGCGAAACCGCAAGTACGCCATCCTGATCAACTTCATCATCGCGGCGATCCTGACCCCGACCCCGGACGCGTTCAATCAGTGCCTGATGGCTGGCCCGCTCTGCCTTCTCTACGAAGCGGGGATCTGGGCGGCGCGGCTCTTCGGGCGGCGGCCGGTGAAGCAGCCCGCCTGACGCCGGATGGAGTTCGGCGAGCTCGACCTTCCGGAGCCGGTCCGCGAAGGTATCCGCGTCGCCGGCTTCACGACGGCGACGCCGATTCAGGAGGCCGCGCTGCCGGTCGCGCTCCGGGGCAAGGACGTGGCCGGGCAGGCCCAGACCGGCACCGGGAAGACGGCGGCCTTCCTCATCGCGACCTTCACGCGGCTCCTCCGGGCCTCCTCCGCGCCCCGGCGGGACGGGAATCCCCGAGCTCTCATCATCGCGCCGACGCGCGAGCTGGTCGTCCAGATCGAGACCGATGCCCGGCTCCTCGGCCAGTTCACCGGCCTGCGGCCCCTGGTCGTCTACGGTGGCGTGGACTACGCGAAGCAGCGCGAGGCTCTCCGGGGGCCGGTCGACCTCCTGATCGGGACGCCCGGCCGTCTCATCGACTACCTGAAGCAGCGCGTGTGGACCCCGGCCCACGTGGAGGTGCTCATCCTCGACGAGGCGGACCGGATGTTCGACATGGGGTTCATCGCCGACATCCGGTGGATCCTCCGCCGGCTGCCGCCCCCGGAGGCCCGCCAGTCCTTCCTGTTCTCGGCGACGCTGTCGTTCCGGGTCCTCGAGCTGACGTACGAGTTCATGAACAACCCGGTGCAGATCACGGTGTCGCCGGAGCACGTCACGGTGGAGCAAGTCGAGCAGGTCCTGTATCACGTCGGGCACCACGAGAAGTTCGGACTCTTGCTCGGGCTCCTGCGCGCGGAGCAGGGCTCGCGCGTCCTCATCTTCGCCAACACGCGGGAGGAGGCGCGCCGGCTGGTCGACCGACTCGAGCGCAACGGCCACCGGGCGCGCCCGCTCATCGGAGACCTCGATCAGCGACAGCGGCTCCGGACGCTCACCGACTTCAAGGACGGCAAGTTCCCCGTCCTCGTCGCGACCGACGTGGCGTCCCGCGGGCTCCACATCCCCGAGGTCAGCCACGTCTACAACTGGGATCTGCCGCAGGACGCGGAAGACTACGTCCACCGGATCGGCCGCACCGCCCGGGCCGGCGCCTTCGGAAAGGCCATCAGCCTGGTGGACGAGGCGAGCGCCTTCTTCCTCGAGAGCGTGGAGCGGTTCATCGGCCAGCGGATCCGCGTCGAGTGGGCGGACGACGGCCTGTACCTGCCCGAGATCAAGCCGACGGTGGCCGAGCGCCGCCAGGCCGCCGCCGAGCGCGATGCGCGGCGGGCCCAGGCCCAGAGCCGCGCTCCGCGCGAACGCTTCCACGGCGGCGGCCGCGGGCCGAGCGGCGAGCGCCCCCCGCCCCGCCGCGAGGCGGCCGCCCCGCGGGCCGCCGAGGCCGGCGAGGCTCGCGGCGCGCCGGGCGCCGCGGGGAGGACCGGCCGGCACCGGCGGCGGCGAGGCCGGGGGCCCCGTGGGGCGCCGGGGGCCGGTCCGGAGCCGCCGCGGCCCGCCACCTAACTTAACTAACTCTAGGCCGCGGCCGCGGGCCGACCGCGGGCGATCAGTTTCGGCCCGTGGCTGAATGGATTCTGACCGGTTGGCGGCCCGGTCACTCCCGAGCGGCCTGGGACGCCACGATTTCTCGGCCATGTGCGCGGCGTCCGGATCTGGTACGGCTCTTGCGGGAGCTCCCGGGAACCGCCCATGTCGCTTCGCTTCCCGCGCCCATTCCACGCCGGCCCGCCCGGGTCGAGCCTCGCCATCCTCGGTCTCGGCCCGGACACCGCGCGCGCCCGATGAGCCTCGATGTCGCCCTCGTGCTGGCGACCGCGGGTGCCGGAGTCATCCTCGGCCTCGGCGCCATCCCGAGGGCATGGCGCCCGCGCGGGCCGGTCGCCAGCGCCGGAGCGACGGGCCGACGGTCGCCCGGCGAGGGCGAGCCCCACGCGCGTGATGCAGAGACGCTGCTGGAGATCGCGCGCGCCGCCGGCTCGACGCTGGACGAGACGGAGCTCTTCGGCCTCATCACCCGACGCGCGGCCAGCGCCTGCGGCGCCGATCACTGCACCATGTACCGCTACATCGCCGACGAAGCGGGCGAATGGATCACCGCCGCGCCCTCGCCGTCGTCCGACGGCACGGCGGACGAGGCGGCCCGGGGAAAGCGCCGCCTCCAGACCGTCCCCTTCCTCGAGGAGGCCGTACGGCTGCGGGCGCCGGTCTGCATCGCCGACCCCGGACGCGATCCCCGAGTCCCGCGGGCCTGGTTCGAGAGCCATCGCCCGGCGTCCCTCGTCACCGTGCCCGTCGTCCACGGAGACCGCGTCCTCGGGCTGCTGACGTTCGAGTACCTGGCGGGGTCCCGGATCATCGACGCCGCCACGCTCGATCGCGCCCGGGCCCTGGCCGAGCAGGTGGCCCTGGCGACCCAGAATGCCCGCCTCTACGCCGATGCCGAGGCGCGTCGGCGCGAGGCCGAGGTCGTCGCGGAGCTCGCGGCGGCCATCAATGCGTCGCTGGACCTCGATACGGTCCTGGCCCGGATCGCCGAGGGAGCCCGAGAGCTGTGCCGCAGCGAGATCGCCGCCATTGCCCTGCGCGATCCCGAGACCGACGCGATGCGCCTCCGGTACCGCACCGGCCCGATCGGGGCCCTCCCGGACGCCGGCGACCGGGAATCCGGCTCGGCGGAAGCGTGGCGGTATCACGCCGGAGTGAGCGAGTACGCCGCGGTCATGCGGCAGGAGGGCGTCGTCACGGCGCTGATGGCCGAGATCCGGAGCGAGCAGGGCGTGGAAGGTCTGCTCTACGCCGGCAACCGCTCGCCGCGGCCCTTCACGCCCGGCGACAAGGCCATCCTGACGCGCCTCAGTGACCACGCCGCCATCGCGATCCGGAACGGCCGCCTGTACGCGGACGCGCAGATGCGGCTCGGCCGGATGCGGCGGCTCGCCGAGCTCGGCCGCCTCATCAGCTCCTCGCTCGATTACCAGCAGGTCCTCGACTTCGTGACCGGATCGGCGCTCGAGCTCCTGAACGGCGACATGGCGCGGCTGTGGGTGGTGGACGACGCGGCCGGCGTCGTCCGGCTGGCGGCCCACCGGGAGCGAGACGCCGGCCCGTCCGGGGTCCAGCCGGTGGCGGAGTTCCCGCTGGGCGAGGGGATCGTCGGGTGGGTCATCGAGCACAAGGCCAGGCACTACGCGCCCCACCTCGCCTTCGAGCAGCTCCAGATGGACCCGGAGTGGATCCGGGCGGAAGGGTACGTCTCCCAGATCGCGGTTCCCCTGGTGGTCGGCGAGCGGCCGCTCGGCGTCCTGGTGGTTCTCACCAAGACCGCGCGCCGGTTCAGCCCGGAGGACGAGGAAGCCCTGGGGCTCTTCGCGTCGGAAGCGGCGACGGCCCTCGAGCACGCGCGGCTCTATCAGACGACCCAGCGGGCCTACCAGGAGCTGGCGCGCACCCAGGAGCAGCTGATCCACGCCCAGAAGATGGAGGCGATCGGGCGTCTGGCCGGGGGCGTGGCGCACGACTTCAACAACCTCCTGACGGTCATCCGCGGGTACACCGAGCTCATGCTCGAGGAGCTTCCCCCGGAGGCGCCGATCGCGCTCCAGCTGGGCCTCATTCAGCGGACCACGGACCGGGCCGCGGCGCTGACGCGCCAGCTCCTGGCCTTCAGCCGACGACAGCTCCTCCAGCCGATCGTCCTCGATCTCAACGGCGTGGTCGCCGAGATGGAGAAGATGCTGCGCGTCCTGATCGGCGAGGACGTCGAGCTGGTCACCCTCCTCGATCCAGCGCTGGGACGGGTGAGGGCCGACGCGGGGCAGCTCGAGCAGGTTCTCATGAACCTGGCCGTGAACGCGCGCGACGCGATGCCGGGCGGCGGTCGACTCACGATCGGGACGGCCAACGTCGCACTCGATGGCGCCGACGCCCGCCGGGCCGTCGGGATCGAGCCCGGCCGTTACGTGGCGCTCACGGTCGGCGACACCGGCGTCGGCATGGACGCGGCGACCCAGGCCCGGGTCTTCGAGCCCTTCTTCACCACCAAGGGACCGGGGAAGGGCACGGGCCTGGGCCTGGCGACGGTCTACGGCATCGTGCAGCAGAGCGGAGGTCACGTCACGGTGGAGAGCGCGCCCGGCCGGGGCGCGATGTTCACGGTCCGGCTGCCGCGGGTCGAGGAGGCGCTCGAGGTGCTCGAGCCGGACGTGCCCACCGGGGGCCCCCGATCCGGCTCCGAGACGATTCTCCTGGTCGAGGACGAAGACGAGGTCCGGGGGCTGGTCCGGAAGATGCTGCGGGTGCGCGGCTATACCGTGCTGGAGGCCGGCGGCGGCCCCCAGGCGCTCGAGCTGAGCCGGACCCACCCCGGCCCGATCGATCTGCTGGTGACGGACGTCGTGATGCCGCAGATGAGCGGGGCCGAGCTGGCGTCCCGCCTCACGCCCTTGCGCCCGGCCATGCGCGTGCTCTACATTTCGGGCTACACGGACGATGCGATCGGCCACCACGGCGTGCTCGAGCCCGGGGTGGCCTTCCTCCACAAGCCATTCACGGCCCAGGCCCTGGCGACCAAGGTGCGCGAGGCGCTCGAGACAGCCGCGCGGGCGGCGGTCGCGTCGTCCGAGGCATCCTAGCCCCACGGGCCCGGGCTCGCCGCGAGGAGGCCGATTCGGATGGAAGATGCCGGGGGAGCCCTCGTGCTCGTCGCCGACGACGAGCCGGACGTCCTGGACCTGGTGAGCAGTGTCCTCGCGAAGGCGGGGTTTCGGAGCCTCACGGCCGCCGACGGCGACGAGGTCGTCGAGCTGGCGCGCCGGCACCGGCCGGCCGCCATCGTGCTCGACCTGATGATGAAGGCCGTCGACGGCTACACGACGCTCACGCGCCTCCATGGCCACCCGTTGACCAAGGACATCCCGGTCATCATCCTGACCGGGCAGGCCGACCCGCGCTACCAGACCCTGAGCGCGGGGGTGGGGGCGGTGGCCCACGTGACCAAGCCGTTCTCGCCGCGCCACTTCACGGAGACGGTACGGCGCGTGGTGGCCGGCCAGCTGTCCTGATCCGGCCGTCTCGGGGCTCCGAGCGATCGGCGCGCGACGCGGGGTGAGCCGCGTGTTCTTCGGCTGGTGGGTGGCCCTGGCCCTGGCCGTGATGGTGTTCCTCTCCACCGGCATCCGCTTCACGGTGGGCCCGTTCCTCAAGGACGTGGTCGCGGACCTCGACATCGACCGGGCCAGCTTCTCGCTGGTCGTGTCGCTCAGCCTGTTCCTCTACGGCGTCTTCATGCCGTTCGTGGGCCGCCTCGTCGATCGAGTGGGGGCGCGCCCGATCATGGTGACCGGGACGCTCGTGCTGGCGGGCGCGGTCGCCGCCACCGGCCAGGTGACGAGCCTCTGGCAGCTCTACCTGGTCTACGGCGTCTGCGTGGCGCTCGGGCTGGCGGCCACGGGACACGTCGTCGGGGCGGCGGTGATCGTCCGCTGGTTCACCAGGCGTCGGGCCACCGCGCTGTCCCTGCTCGGGGGCGCCTCGATGGCCGGCATGAGTCTGCTGGTGCCGGTCGCCACGTGGCTGATCCTCACCCTCGGCTGGCGGGCCACCTACGGCGTGATGGGCGCCGCGATCCTCGTCGTCCTGCTGCCGCTGACCGGATGGCTGGTGCGCGACTCGCCGGAGGTGATGGGTCTCGCCCCTGACGGGGTGACCGGGGACGCGCCGCCGATCGGTCCGGCGACGGGCGAGCGCACGGAGGTCGGCACCGCCCTGCGGACGCTCTCCTTCTGGCAGCTCTCGGGGGGCATGTTCACGTGCGGCTTCTCGATGAGCCTGCTCTCCGCGCACGGCCTGCCGATGCTGACCGACCACGGCTATCACGCCATGCTCGCCTCCGGGGCGATCGGGGTGCTCGGGGGCACCAGCGTGGGGTTCGCGCTGGTGCTCGGCGCGCTCGCCGACCAGGTCGGCCGGCGGTCCGTCCTGGCCTGGCTCTACGGAACGCGGGCCATCTTGCTCGTCGCCATGTTTCTGATCCGGGACCATCCGGTCGCGCTGGTCGCGCTCGCGGCCCTCGGCGGCGCGAGCATGTCGGGAAGCCTGGCGATGACCTCGGCGCTCACCGCCGACATCTTCGGGCGATTCTCCGTCGGCTCGGTCTTCGGCACGATCTTCCTCGTCCACCAGACGGGCGCGGCCGCCGGGGTCTGGCTCGGCGGCGTCCTGTTCGAGCTGAGCGGGGGATACGGCGTCGTCTTCACCGTGGCGAGTGCCCAGCTCCTGGCCGCGGCCGTGCTGAGCCTGACGATCGACGAGCGGGTCCGCTGCGGGCCGCGCTTCGGACTGGCCGCGGCCGGTCGCCCGGAGGTCACCCGCTGAGACTCGACCTCGCGGTCCTGCCGCGAGCCGCGCTCCCGGACGCGGAGGGGCTGCTCGCTCGAGCCTGCCGGTTCGATCGGGCGGCGGCCGTCGCGGACGAGAAGCTCTTCGGCGGCTCGCCCGCGGGTCCGGGCGCGCCGATCGGGGCCTGGCGCGATGGGCGGCTCGCCGGGCTGGCGGCGGTCTCCGGGCAGTGGCTCCGCCTCCTGGCCGTCGAGCCCGGCGCCCGCCGCCAAGGGGTGGGGACGGCGCTCCTCGAGCGGTCCCGGGCGCTCGCCCACGCCACCGGGGCGCGCCGGATCCGGACGGCGGACCAGCCCGGGAATTACTTGGCCCCCGGCATCGACGACCGAGACGGCGAGACGATCGGCTGGCTCGAGCGGCGCGGCTTCGCCCGGGTTGGCGAACGCCTGAATCTGCGGGTACCGCTCGGCGAGAACCCGCTGGTGAGTTCCGGCCGGGCCGCCCGTCTCGACGCCGCTGTGGCGGCGCGCGGCTATGCGGTCCGGCGGGCGACTGGCGCCGATACACCCCCGCTGCTGACCATGGTGCGGGCCGAGTTCGGCGACGCCTGGGCCTACGAAGTCGAGCGAGCGCTCGACGCCGATCCACCCGGTGTGCGCGTCGCGCTGCACCAGGGCGCGATCGTGGCATTCGCCGCCCACGACGGGAACAATCGGGGGCTCGGCTGGTTCGGCCCGGGCGGGACCGTCCCCGCGCACCGCCGTTTCGGCCTCGGGCTCGCGCTCCTCGTCCGGAGTCTCCTGGACGTCGCCGCCGCGGGCCACGCGGACGCGATCGTGCCGTGGGTCGGTCCCGAGGACTTCTACGCGCGAGCGGTCGGCGCCGTGACCGACCGCCATTTCGTCGTCCTGGAGCGACCTCTGTGAGGCCGACGGGCCCCGCGGGGGCTTGGCACGCGATTTGATCTTTCCCATAGGCGGGGCCGATGGCACGCGAGTCCATCCACGTCGTCAAAGTGGCCGGCGGGATTCGCCTTTGGCCCCGATGGGAGAGGTCATGAGCAACACCCCGCTGTCTGTCGAGTGCCTGACGAGGCTGCCCGAGATGCACGCCTTGCGAGGCGAGTGGCAAAACCTGCTCGACGCCGCCCGTCAGCCCACCGTCTTCCAGACCTGGGAATGGGTGACGAGCTGGTACGAGCACTTCGGCGAGGGAAAGGCGCTCCGGCTCCTGATCGCGCGGGACGAGGAGGGTCGGCTCGTCGGTGTCGCCCCGGGCTCGCGCTCGTCGGTCGGGCTCGGAAGCGTGCGCCTCCTTCACCTGCTCGGGCGCGGCAACGACTTCACCGAGTACGTCGATGCGATCCTCCATCCCGCGCACGCGGACGCCGTCGCCCGGGCCTTCTTCGAGGCCTGGGACCGGGAGGGGGGGGCCTGGGATCTGCTCGTGCTGCCATCGGTGCCGGCCGACGGCGATTTCCTCCCGCGGGTGCGCGCGCTGGCCGCGACCCGGGGGTACCGCGCCCACGTCGAGGAGCATGTCCGGGTGACCCGGCCGCTGCCCGACAGCTGGGAGGCGTTTTACCGCTCCCTGCGCAAGAGCATGAAGGACAACGTCAATAACTACCTGAACCGGCTCCGGCGCGAAGGGCACGAGGAGCGGCTCCGGGTCGTCGAGGACCCCGCGGACCTCGAGGCGGCGCTCGAGACGCTCTTCGACCTCCACGGTCGCCGGGCTCAGGCGGATCTCGGTCGCCGCCACGACGACTACTTCGCCCGCCCCGGCTACCGCGCCTTCCTGAAGACCGTCGCGCACCGGCTGATGGCGCGAGGCTTCCTCTGGCCCGCGATGCTCGACGTGGACGGCCAGACGGTGGCGGCCCAGCTCTGCCTCGTCCATGCCGGGCGGTTCTACACGTACTACTCCGGGTACGATCCGGACTGGGCCCGCTACGGGGTCATGACGGTGCTGACTCGACGCTGCATCGAGCGGGCCATCGCGCATGGCTGCCGGGAGCTGGACCTTCTGCTGGGCATGGACCAGGAGAAGCTGCGCTGGGGCGGCGAGCCCCGGCCGGTCGTCAACCTGGTCCTGGCCAGCCGGCGCTGGCGCTCGCGGATGGTGTTCCATCTCCACGGGGCCCGCCGGAACGGACACCCCGCCTGGTGGCGCCGCCTCGCGGCGGGCTGGTCGTCCGCCGCGCTGCCGTCGCGGGGGGCCTCGACCCGGGCGGCCTGACCGGGCGCACCTCCCCGGCCCCATCGGCGGCGGCCGTCCCTGCCGCGCGTCCGGTCTCCCTCGCGGCCCGCGCCAGGCCCACCCACCCGTCGAGCTCGCTTGACAGGGACCTGAAACAGTTCTTATATGCCGAATTCAGCCATCAGGGCGAGGACTGTACGTTCGCGGCGCCCCGAATCGCGGCGGGCCGATGGGGCGCCTCGCGCCCGGCGACCGGGATTATCGGGTCCAGCCGTACACCGTGCCGGCCGCGGCGCCGACGCCGGCCCCGATCAGCGCGCCGGTCTCGGCGCCGCGTCCGCGA
>DASYQW010000287.1 GCA_036005065.1 Candidatus Methylomirabilota bacterium
GCTCGGCGCGGGTCGCGATCGAGATCGGCGTGGCTCGGCTCCTCGGCGGCACCGACGTCGAGCCGATCCTCGACATCCTCGCCGGCAGCCGGGTTGCCTACTATCCCTTTCCCGGCCGTCCGGAAGGGCACCCGACCCGCCTCGGGGGCACGCCGGAGACGGTGGCGGCCGACTGCCGCCGGTTCGCCCGGCTGGGTTGCGCCGGCGTGGACCTGCTCGCGTACCGGGCAACGGAGGCCGATCCGCTCGCCCTCGTCCGGGCGGCCCGCAAGGCGACGCCCGGGCAGCTCATCGTGGCCGGGAGCGTCAACAGCCCGTCCCGCATCCGCGCCCTCCGCGAGGCCGGCGCCGACGCCTTCACCATCGGCTCGGCGGCCTTCGACGGCTCCTTCGCGCCGCGCAAGGGGCTGCTTCATTCTCAGCTCCTGGCGGTCCTCGACGCGTCCCGGGAGTGACGCCGGCGGTGGAGGCGGCGCCGAGTACGGCCGGGTCACGATGAGCGGCGAGACGATCACGCGCCTTGTCGAAGGCCGCTACGAGGATCCGGACGGCGGCGGCGTCCTCCGAGTCCCGACGCGTGGGGTCGTCATCGCCGACAGCCTGGCGGGCGACGAGGCCGAGCTCGTCGGGCGCCTCGGCCTGGGCCAGACCTTCGGCGTCGTGAGCGACCGGACAACCCACGAGGTGCTGGGCGCCCGCGTGGAGCGGGCGCTCGGCGCGATCGGCTCCGTGACGAGCCTGGTCCTGCCTGGCCGGCCCCACGCCGACGAGGCGACCGCGGCCTTCGTCGCGCGGGAGACCGCGAGCGTCGATGCAGTGGTCGCCGTGGGCTCGGGCACGATCACCGATCTCGTGAAGTACGCCGCGGCCCGGGCCGGAAAGCCGTGCGTGGCCTTCGGCACGGCGCCTTCCATGAACGGCTACACGTCGCCGAGCGCCGCGATCACCGTCGACGGCCACAAGAAGTCGCTGCCCGCGGTGGCGCCGGCCGGCGTCTTTCTGGACCTCGAGGTCCTGGCGGCGGCGCCGGTCCGGCTCATCCGCGCGGGTCTCGGCGACAGCCTCTGCCGGCCGACGGCGCAGGCCGACTGGCTGCTGGCCCACCTCCTGCGCGGCGAGCCATACCGCGAGGCGCCGTTCGCGCTCCTGGCGGAGGACGAGCCCGAGCTCCTGGCCGGATCGGACGCCCTGGTGCGAGGGGACCGCGCCGCCGTGGCGCGGCTCGCGCGGACGCTGGTCCTGTCCGGCTTCGGCATGGCGATCTGTGGGGGCAGCTACCCGGCGAGCCAGGGGGAACACCTGGTCAGCCACTACGCGGACATGCTCGGGGCTCCCGACTGGCCGCCCTCGTTCCACGGCGAGCAGGTCGGCGTGGCTACGCTCGTCATGGCCGCGCTCCAGGAGGAGATCCTCGGTGGGCCCCCGCCGCGGATCGGCCCGACCCGTGCGGACGAATCGGCGCTGGTCCGACACTTCGGCCCCGTCCTAGGCCCGGCGTGCTGGCGTGAGCTAGCCCGAAAGCGACTCGACGTGGGGGCCGCCGAAGCCCTCACGCGGCGTCTCGCCGAGGATTGGGGGAAGATCCGAGGCCGACTCCTGTCCGTCACGCGGACCGCTGCGGAGCTGCGGGCGGCACTCGCCCGGGCCGGCGCGCCCGTGACGTCCGAGGCTCTCGGCTGGCGCCGCGCGTTCTTCCGGGAGGCCGTGCTCCACGCCCGCGAGATCCGGAGCCGCTGGACCTTCCTCGATCTCGCTGCCGACGCGGGTCGCCTCGACGCCTTCGTGGCCGCGCTCTGAGGCAACCCCCGCCGCCCACTCTGACGTGCTATAGTTTCCGCGCGCCGGGCTCCGCGGGGCGGCCGAGCGCCGTGACCCATCCACCGCCACGCGGGACACCCATGACCTTCAGCTATCAGCGACGGTACCGGGGACGGATCCAGGGGGTCATCCTGGACTGGGCCGGCACGACCATGGACTACGGCTGCATGGCGCCGGCGGTGGTCTTCGTCGAGGTCTACAAGCGCCAGGGCGTGCCCATCACCATGGAGGAGGCGCGCGCGCCCACGCCGGGATGTGGACGGTCGGCCTCGCGATGAGCGGGAACGAGATCGGCCTGCCGCTGAAGGAGGTCGAGGCCCTGGACCCCGAGGACCGCGATCGCCGGCGCCAGCGCGCCTGCACGCAGCTCCTCCAGGCGGGCGCCCACTACGTCGTCGACAGCCTCGCCGAGGTCATGCCGTGTCTGGCCGACATCGAGGCGCGGATGGCCCGCGGCGAGCGCCCCTGAGGCGCAGGATGATGCCTCTGCCCGAGCCCGGCGCACCCGCGGTGGCGGACCTCCCGTCGGAGCTGGCCCAGCGCTCCGCGGTCGTGTTCCCTGGGGCCTCGCTCGGCGAGTACAACCTGCCCGAGGACATGGCGGTGGTGCTCGCGAAGGGCGAGGGCGCCACGGTGTGGGACGGCGCCGGCCGGCGCTTCGTCGACTTCACGATGGGCTGGGGCTCGGTGCTGCTCGGCCACGCCCACCCTGCCGTCGTCGACGCGGTCCGCCGCCAGGCCGGCCTGGGCTCGAACTTCGCCTACGTGAGCGCGCCGGCCCTCGAGCTCGCCGAGGAGCTCCGGCGCGCGGTCCCCTGCGTCGAGCGCCTGCGGTTCTGCGCCTCGGGCACCGAGGCGACGGCCTACGCGGCCCGGCTCGCCCGGGCCCACACGGGCCGGCCCCGGCTGCTCAAGTTCGAGGGCGCCTACCACGGCGCCAACGAGATCGGCACCGTGAGCCTGTTCCCCCAGCGCCTCTACGCGTTCCCGCGCGGCGAGCCCACGTCGGCCGGGCTACCCACGAGCGCGGTGGCGGACGTGCTCGTCGCGCCCTTCAACGACCTCGCGACGACCGAGGCCATCGCCGCCGCCCACCGGGACGAGCTGGCCGGGATCATGGTGGAGCCGCTCCACCGCTGCACCCCGCCGCGGCCGGGCTTCCTCCAGGGGCTCCGGCGGCTCACGTCCGAGATGGGCGCCCTCCTCATCTTCGACGAGACGGTGACCGGGTTCCGGCTGGCCTACGGCGGCGCCCAGGCCTACTATGGCGTCCAGCCCGACCTGTGCGCCCTCGGCAAGGCCCTCGGCGGCGGCTACCCGCTGGGCGCGGTGGCCGGGCGCGCGGAGGTGCTGGACCTGACCCGCGAGGACCGTCTCGGCGAGGAGGGCTACGTCTGGTTCGCCTCGAGCCTGGGGGGGAATCCCGTCTCCGCGGCGGCGGGGTGCGCCGCGCTCTCGGAGCTCCGGAAGCCGGGAGCCTACGCGCGGCTCTTCGCCCTGGGCGAGGCGCTCCGCTCGGGCCTCCGGACGGTGCTCCGGGAGGAGGGTGTGACGGCCCACGTGCAGGGCGACGGCCCGCTCGCCGCGGTGGTCTTCACCGCGGGGGAGGTCGTGGACTACCGGTCGGCCTTCGGCGCGGACCGCGAGCGCGCCCGGACCTTCCTGCTGGGCCTGTTCCGCCGGGGCATCTTCCTCAACCCCATGTCCACCAAGCTCTACCTGTCGCTGGCCCACACCGAGCGCGAGATCGAGGCGCTGCTCGAGGCGGCAAGGGCCACGCTGCGCGAGGACTGTCGTGGCTGACCGGCCCGATCTGGGACCGGGACCGCCGGGCCGCCGCGGCGCGCCGCCGGCCCGCTCGCCGGGCGGCGGCGGCGACGGCGCGCGAGAAATGCTCACGGCGGCCGGTGCCGAGAGCTTCGAGGGCGACGTCAACCAGACGTCGCGCCGGCTCGAGTGGACGCGGCGGCTCGCCCCGGAGACGCGCCGCTGGCTCGCGGAGGACGAGCGCTACTTCCTCCGGCAGGCCCTCTCCACGCCCTGCCTCAACGTGATGGCCCGCTGCGAGGGCGTCTACGTGGAGGACCTCGAGGGGCGCCGGTACATGGACTTCCACGGCAACGGCGTCCACCAGGTCGGCTTCGCCAACCCGGCGGTGATCGGGGCCATCAAGGCGCAGCTGGACGAGCTGTCCTTCTGCACCCGTCGCTACACGAACCGGGTCGCCATCGCCCTGGCGCGGAAGCTCGCCGAGACCACGCCCGGGGACCTCGGGAAGTCCCTCCTCTGCCCGAGCGGGGCGGTCGCGATCGGCATGGCGCTCCGACTCGCGCGGGTGGCCACGGGCCGCCACAAGACCCTCTCCATGTGGGACTCCTTCCACGGGGCCACGCTCGAGGGCAGCAGCGTGGGGGGCGAGCGGATGTTCCGCCGCGACACGGGCCCGCTCCTGCCCGGGGCGGAGCACGTGCCGCCCCCCGACCCCTACCGATGCCTCTGGGGCTGCGGGGGGCGCTGCGACCTCCGCTGCGCGCGCGCCGTCGAGTACGTGCTCGACCGCGAGGGCGACATCGGCGCCGTCGTGGCGGAGCCGGTCCGCAGCACACCCTCGATCCCGCACCCGGACTACTGGCGCACGGTCCGCGCGGCCTGCGACCGCCACGGCGCCCTCCTCGTCTTCGACGAGATCCCCCAGTGCCTGGGGCGGACCGGGCGGATGTTCGTGACCGAGCACTTCGGCGTCGTCCCCGACATCCTGGTGCTCGGCAAGGGCCTGGGCGGGGGCATCCTGCCCCTCGCCGCGATCGTGACGCGCCCGGAGCTCGACGTGATGGCCGACCGCGCCCTCGGGCACTACACTCACGAGAAGAACCCGGTCACGGCCGCCGCGGCCCTGGCCACCATCGAGTACATCGAGCGCGAGGGACTGGTCGAGCGGGCCCGCACGCTCGGGGAGTGGGCCCTCGCCCGCCTGCGGGGGCTGGCGGCCCGCCACCGGCTGGTGGGGGACGTCCGGGGGCTGGGCCTCCTGCTCGGCGTGGAGCTGGTCCGCGACCGGGAGACGCAGGAGCCCGCCCCGGCCGAGGCGGAGGCGGTGATGTACCGCGCCCTCGAGCTCGGGCTCAGCTTCAAGGTGACGGCCGGCAACGTGCTCACGCTGGCTCCGCCGCTGATGATTACCGCCGAGGAGCTGGAGCGCGCCCTGTCCGTCGTGGACCGGTGCCTGGCGGAGGTCGAGCGCGCATGAGACAACCCTAGCGGGAGGAGAACCATGGCACGCAAGCTCATCGCAGTCGTCGGCGCGGCGATCCTCACGGTGGCGCTGGCCGGCCGCGCCCCGGCGCAGGAAGTCGCCGCCTACATGGGCACCTCGCCGGAGAACAACGTCCAGATCGTCAACTTCATCAAGGACAAGACGGGCATCACCGTCAAGCAGACCTTCCAGTCGTTCGGCGAGATCGAGGCGCGGGTGAAGGCCGAAGCCCCCAACTTCAACGCGGACATGATCATCGGCTGCGGGTCGCCGCTCGCCTTCATGGCCAGGAAGAACGGCTGGTCGATCCCCTACGTCTCGCCCGCCTGGAAGGGGGTCTCGGACGTCTTCATAGACCCGCAGGGCGCGTGGTACAACATCGCCAACTTCTCTTTCGTCCTCGTGGGCAACAAGGACCGGCTGGCCAAGGCCGGCTTCGCCATGCCCAAGAGCTGGAAGGACCTCCTCGATCCGAAGTGGAAGGGCGAGATCGTCATGCCCTCGCCATTCAGCTCCGGCACCGCCAACATGATGCGCTACTCGTTCCTGGCGCTCTACGGGGACGCGGAGGGGTGGAAGTTCATCGAGGCGCTCGACAAGAACATCCACCACTACACGCGCAGCGGGAACGCCCCGACCGACCTCGTCGGCCGCGGCGAGTTCATGCTGGGCCTCACCTCGGACGAGAACGTGAAGAAGCGCCTCGACGACGGCTACCCGCTGCTCTGGTCGATTCCCGAGGAGGGGACCGGCTACGACGGGACGTTCGCCCTGATCCTGAAGGGGACGACGAAGCTCGAGGCCACGAAGAAGATCATCGACGCCCTGGGCACGCCCGAGTTCAGCACGCTCCTGGCGGGAGTCGGCTACATCACCCCGCGCCCGGCGCCCAACGCCCTTTACGGGAGCACGCCGCCGCGCTACATCAAGATCGACCTGGCCAAGGCCGCCGAGGACCGGCCGAAGAACAACGACATCTGGAAGTCCAAGCTGCGGAGCGACTTCAGGTAGTCGGGCGTCGGCCGGTCGGATGGTGACGGGTCTCGGGCGGCGCGGCTCGCGCTGACGCGCATCAGGGCATCGTGTCGCCGCCGCGGGGCGAGAGCCAGGGAGGCGGGGCCGGGGCGCCGGCGCGCCCGGGCGGGACCCGGCCGGACCGCCCCGCGCGTGCCGACGGGACCCATCCGCCGGGCGGCCGGGCCGCGGGAGACGGCGACCGCGGAGCGTTCCGGCCCGCCGCGGGCGGCCGCCGCGGGGTGACGGGCTTCGTCAACCGGCACCTGATCAACATCCTGGCGGCCTTTCTCTTCCTGCTGCTGGCCTTCTTTCTCCTCTACCCCCTGGCGGCGGTCCTCGTCCAGTCCGTGCGGGGGCCGTCCGGATTCACCCTGCAGTACTACCGGGCCTTCTTCGGCAAGGGCTACTACTACCAGTCGCTGTACAACACGCTCCTGCTCGGGGTGATCAACACGGCGGTCTGCCTGGCCGTGGGCTTCTGTCTCGCCTACATGACGACGCGCGGACCCTGGATCCTCCGGAGGCCGATCCGGACCATCTCGCTGATACCGCTGATCGCCCCGCCGTACCTGTTCGCACTGTCGCTCATCATCCTCCTCGGCCGCAACGGCCTGATCACCCGCGCCCTCGACCTCTCGTGGCAGCTCTACGGGTTCGGCGGGGTCGTCATCTCCCAGGCGCTGGCCTTCACGCCGCTGGCCTACATGATGATCGAGAGCACCATGATGTCGCTCGACCCGAACCTCGAGGAGAGCGCGTACGACATGGGGGCCACCGAGGCGACGATCCTCCGGACGATCACGATCCCGCTCCTGACGCCGGGGCTGCTCAAGGCGGCGCTCCTGATCTTCGTGATGACGATCGCGGAGTTCGGCAACGCCGCGATCCTCGGCGGCCGGACCCCCTTCCTGGCGCCCGACACGTACACGGCGATCACCGGGGAGTCCGACTTCAACATGGGGAGCGTCCTGTCGGTGGTGCTGATCGTCCCGTGCCTCGTGGCCTTCGTGGTGCACGGCCGCCTGCTCGAGGGGAGGAAGTTCACGACGATCGGGGGGAAGCCCGTGGCCGCGGAGCCGCGGCGGATGACGCCCCTGATCAAGGGGCTCTTCGTGCTGGTCACCACGGCGGCGACCGGGGCGATCTTCGTCTGCTTCGCGGTCGTCGGCGTCGCGTCCTTCTACAAGATCCTCGGGGTGACCACCCGGCCCACGCTCGCCAACTATCTCGACTTCACATCGAACCAGGCCATCTACAACAGCATCCGCGTGAGCCTCGTGGCGGCCCTCATCGGCGCGTTCGTCGGCGTCCTGCTCGCCTACGTCATCGTGCGCGGGCGGTTCGTCGGTCGCTCCTTCATGGAGATGCTGTCACTGTCCGGGTTCGCCCTGCCGGGGACGGTGCTGGGGATCGGCTACCTCCTGGCCTTCAGCGCGCCCCCGCTGCGGCTCACCGGCGGGATCATGATCATCGCCCTGAACTGCGTCTTCCGGTTCCTCGCCGTCGGCGTGGAGGCGGGGATCAGCAAGCTGCACCAGATCCACATCGAGCTCGAGGAGGCCTCCGCGGACCTCGGCGCCGGCTCGCTGACCACCTTCCGCCGGATCGTCCTGCCGATCATGTTTCCGGCCTTCGTCGCGGGCTTCATCTACACCTTCATGACCGCCGTCGTCTCCCTGAGCGCGGTCGTCTTCCTGGTGAGCCCGGGCTTCGAGCTGGCGGCGGTCCGGATCTTCGACGCCGCCGTCTACGGGGAGATCGGCATCGCCTCGGCGACCACGATGAAGCTGGTCCTGACGGTCGCGGTCTGTATGGCGCTCCTGAGCTACGTCGCCCGGAGGACCCGCCTGGGCGGCGGCCTGGCCCGGACGGCGGCATGAGCGGGACAGGGCGGGCGGGCCATGGCTGACGACGCCGGCGGCGAGCGGCCGATGCTGGTCCTGCGGGACGTCCGCAAGTCGTATGGCCGCCACGAGGTCATCCGGGGCGTCTCCCTCGAGGTGAACAAGGGCGAGCTGGTCACCTTCGTCGGACCCAGCGGGTGCGGCAAGACCACCCTCCTGCGCCTGATCGGCGGCTTCATCGACGTCACCTCCGGAGACATCGTCCTGGACGGCCAGCGGATCAACGGCCTGCCCCCGAACCTCCGGGACACCCGCATCTGCTTCCAGAATTACGCGCTGTTCCCCCACATGACGGTGGCGGAGAACGTCGGCTACGGCCTGCGGATCCGCAAGTGGCCCCGGCGGCAGATCGCGGCCCGGGTGCAGGAGCTCCTCGAGTTGGTGGAGCTGGGGGCCTACGGCGACCGGATGATCGACCGGCTCTCCGGGGGCCAGCAGCAGCGGGTCGCGCTCGCCCGGGCGCTCAGCGTCGAGCCCAAGGTGCTGCTCCTGGACGAGCCCCTCTCCAACCTCGACGCGAACCTGCGGCTCATCATGCGGGAGGAGATCCGGAAGCTCCAGCAGCGGCTGCGGATCACGACGGTCTTCGTGACGCACGACCAGTTCGAGGCGATGGCCATCTCCGACCGGATCGTCGTCATGCGGGACGGCCTAATCGAGCAGGTCGGCAGCCCCATCGAGGTCTACGAGCGGCCGGCCAACGAGTTCATCGCGGGATTCGTGGGCTACGTCAACCTCGTGGATGGGCGGATCACCTCGATCGACGCGGCGAGCCGCCTCGCCGTGGTCGACACCGCCCACGGCGAGATCGAGGTCCTGCTCGATCAGCCGGGGATCGACGAGGGCGACGACGTCCTGATGGTCGTCCGGCCGGAGGGCGTCACGCTCTCCCTGGACTGCGCCGGCGCGAAGCGGAACGTCCTCTGCGGCACGCTCGAGACGTACATGTACGCGGGGTCGCTGGCGAAGTGCACCGTGTCGGTCGGCGGCCGGACCATGATCATCGACCAGTACAACCCGCGCGACGCCCGGCACTTCCGGGAAGCCGGGCGGGTCGCGATCGAGATTCCCCGCCGCGTCCATCTGCTGAAGCGGCCGGGGGGCCGACCCGGCTCGAGCCGCCCCTGACGGGGGCCGGCCTCCGCCGCGGATCGGGCCGACCCGACCCGGATCCCACAGCGCTCATGACCGACCCTGCCGCCAGTCGCCCGAGGACGCCTGTCCTAGCGCCGGCTCGAGCTCGACGTCGCGTTTGTCCCTGGCGACTGGCGGCGCGGCGTCGATCCGACCGTGGTCGGCCGCCGCGGTCTCCGCGCGCATGGTTCCCCTGGCGATCGGGACCCAGACCAACGGCTCGCTGATCCGGCCGGCCTACTGTTGTGTCTACGGCTACAAGCCGACCCACGGGCTATCCCCCGTCACGGCATCCCGCGGCAGTCGCCGCCGCTCGACCAGATCGGGGTCTTCGCCCGGTCGGTCGAGGACGCCGCGCTGCTGGCGGAGCAGCTCGCGGGGTTCGACGACCGTGACCGGCGTCGCGGCCGCGCGGGCGCCCCGGCCTGCTCGAGGCGCTCGCCACCGAGCCGCGCGGCGCGCCCCGGTTCGCGTTCGTGAAGACCCCGGTGTGGGAGCAGGCGGCCGATGACACCAGGGCCGCGTTCGGCCGGCTGGTCGCCCGGCTCGGCCCGCGGGTCGTCGAGGTCGAGCTGCCGGCGATGTTCGAGGACGCGGTCGGCTGGCACCGCACGAGTAATCTTACTGGGTGCTAACCGCAGGCGCCTCTTGCAGCGCGCTACCCACTGGGAGCCGTTCAGCAGCGGGGAGGTCTTGGTTGCCTTAATGGCCCCGCCAGCCGCGATGGCCAGCGCGACGGCGGTGCCGGTCGTCGGGCCGTCAGCGGCCGGTCTAGGGCCTTCACGGCCGCGTGACCTTCGAAGCCCCCACATACGGGACTTGCTGCGGACCCCCGCCGCGTTTCAATCCCCGAGTCCACCGCGTTGACTAAACAGTGCGGAAGTTGCGGATTCGACTGAGAAAAAGCGTGTGGCGGACGTGAACACGGGTCCGAATCCCGTTGGAGCCACCACTCGAATTTCGTTGAGCTTTTGCCTCCGGGTTTTAGTCCATTTCGAAATGTCCTCGAACCCGGGAAAACGCGCCTTCTCGAGTTTTACGTGCGGAGCATCTGCGGCGCTTGCGCCTCGTAGAACGCGACGGCGCGCTTGACCTGCGGCCGAATCTTCGTGTAGATCTGCGTCGTGTCGATGCACGCGTGCTCGAGGAACGCCCGCCCTTCCTTCAGATCGTGGCGGTGCTCGAGCGCCCCGGCCGTCGCGCGCTGGCGCGGCGGGGCGGGCTCGGGTAACCTGGCGGGAAGCCGGCACTCGCGGGAGCGGCGGCCGCCTCGAGGAGGACCCCATGCCACAGATGAGCGACACGCTCGAGCTCGGGCTCAAGGGCAAGGTCTCGATCGTCACCGGCGGCAGCGACGGGCTCGGGCGCGCCTGCGCCGAGCGGTTCGCCCGCTCGGGCGCACACGTGGCCATCTGCGCGCGGCGCAAGGACGTGCTGGAGCGCGCCGCCGCCGAGATCCGTGACGCGACCGGGGCGGACGTCCTGGCCCAGGCCACCGACGTCACCCACGCCGACCAGATCCAGGCCTTCCTCGACGCCACCGTGGCCCGCTTCGGCGGCGTGGACATCCTCGTCAACAACGCGGGGACGTCGGCGGCCGCCGCGTTCGAGGCGGTCGACGATCGGGCCTGGCAGGCCGACATCGACCTCAAGGTCATGGCCGCCATCCGCTTCTGCCGCCTGGTGATCCCCCACATGAAGCGGCGCGGCGGCGGCCGCATCATCAACGTCACGACCGTCGGGGGCAAGGCGCCCGGGGTGCGGGCCCTGCCGACCACCGTGACCCGCGCGGCGGGGATCAATCTCACCAAGGCCCTGGCCAACGAGTACGCCGCCGACGGGATCCTGGTGAACACGATCTGCCTGGGGGTGGTGAAGAGTGGCCAGTGGGAGCGCCGGGTCACCGGGGACCGCGCCGCCTACTATCAGGAGGTGGCGCGGACCCGGCGCATCCCGCTCGGCCGGGTCGGCGAAGCCCACGAGTTCGCCGACCTGGTCGCCTTCCTGGCGTCCGAACGTGCCGGCTACATCACCGGCACCGCGATCAACTTCGACGGCGGGCTATCGGCCACGGTCTGAGGAAGGAGCCCCGATGATCTACGAGATCCGGACGTACCGCCTGAAGGCCGGCAGCGTCTCCGAGGTCGAGAAGCGCTACGCCGAGGCGTACGAGCACCGGAAGAAGTACTCCGAGCTGGCCGCGTTCTGGCACACCGAGATCGGGCCGCTGAACGAGATCGTCCACGTCTGGCCGTACGACAGCCTGGAGGAGCGCGCCCGCATCCGCGCCGCGGCGGCCAAGGATCCCAACTGGCCGCCCAAGACCCAGGAGTTCATCCTCAACATGCAGTCCGAGATCCTGGTCCCGTTTCCGTTTTCCCCCGCGCTGACCCCCGGCCGGCACGGGCCGTTCTACGAGCTCCGCTACTACACGATCAAGGCGGGCGCGCTGCCCGGACTCATCGAGCGATGGGCCTCCCGGATCGGGGAGCGCACGAAGCTCTCCCCGCTCGCGCTGGCCGGGCACGTCGAGATCGGCGAGGCGAATCGCTTCATTCACATCTGGCCCTACCGGAGCCTGGACGAGCGAGCCGCGATCCGGAACAAGGCGAGGGAAACCGGCGTGTGGCCGGCTCCGGGCGGCGGCGACACGATGCTGACCCAGGCCAACAAGATCCTGGTGCCGGCGGCGTTCTCGCCGGCCCAGTAGTCCCGTCGCGGCCGACCGGGCAAGTGCGCCTCGTCATGTGGTCCGTCTTCCTCGCCTCCCCGGCGACGCCGTGAGCCCGGTCGCCACTACCTCCGATTGGACCGCGGTCGGGGACCGCCGCGACCGGTGGCCGGTGAGCGGCCAGACCCTCTGCTACCTGGCCGTCTTCGCGGTGACGATCGGCCTGGTCCTCGCGCCGATGGTCATGCTGCTCCTGACCACCCTGAACCTGGGGCCGATCGCCCAGCCGGATCTGGGGATCTCGCTCCTCAACTACGTGACGGCCTGGTCCAGCCCGACGACCTACACGACCCTCGCCAACACCGTCGTCTTCGCGCTGGGCGCGACCGCGGTGGCAGTGCTGTTCGGCGCGTCGTTCGCCTTCCTGGTCGAGCGGACCGACATGCCGCTGAAGACCCTGGCCTACGTGGCGATCACCTCGACCCTCGCCATGCCGGGCATGCTCTACGCCATCGCCTGGGTGCTCCTGGTGAGCCCGCGGATCGGCCTGTTCAACCTCGCGCTCCTCAAGCTCTTCTCGCAACAGGACGGGCTGCTGACCAGCTGGGCGGGCGTCGGCTTCCGCGAGGCCCCGATCCAGCCCTACGGGCTGGGCGGCATGATCGTGGTCGAGGGTCTGCGGAGCGTCGGGCTCGTCTTCCTGATCACGGTGGGGGTCTTCCGCAACATGGATCCCGCCCTGGAAGAGGCGGCCGCGATGTCCGGCGCCCCGACGCGCACGGTGGTCCGGCGCATCACGATGCGCCTGATGGTGCCCGGCATCCTGGCGGCGGCGGTCTACGTCTTCGCGCAGAGCCTCGATGCGTTCGAGATCCCGGCCGTCCTCGGGCTGCAGTCCGCCGTCTTCGTGCTCTCGACCAAGATCTATCTCCTGGTCAAGAACGAGGAGCACGGCCTGGCCAGCGCGCTGGGCGTGGGGTTCGTGACCATCGCCGTCGTCCTGGTGCTGTGGTACGGCCGGCTGACGCGCCGGATCGAGCGATTCGCCACCGTGACCGGCAAGGGCTTTCGCCCCCGGACGCTGCGGCTCGGGCGGCTCCGCCACGTCGCCTTCCTCGGCGTCGCCGCCTACTTCGGGGTCGTCGTGCTGGCCCCGTTTCTCGTCCTGGTCTGGGCCAGCCTGGTCCCCTTCTACCAGGTGCCGTCCCTGGCGATGCTGCGGCGGGTCACCCTCAAGGCGTACTGGTACGTGTTCGTCGATCCGTGGGGCCTCACCGCGCTGAAGAACACCTTCATCCTGGTGGTCACGGTCCCCGCGGCCACCATGGTGCTGGCCGCGTTGATCTCCTGGTTCGTGGTCAAGACCCGGCTGCGGGGGCGGCGTCTGCTCGACATCCTGGCGTTCTTGCCGCAGGTCTCGCCCAGCATCATCACCGCGCTGGCGTTCATCTACATGTTCCTGACCATGCCCTTGAAACTGATCCCCGCTTACGGGACCATCTGGATCATCGTCATCGCCCTGGTGAGCAATCTCCTCCCCTACGGGACCCGGACGATGCACGGAGCCGTGATGCAGATCCACAAGGAGCTCGAGGAGGCGGCGCTCACCGGGGGGGTGGCCTGGGGCCGGACGTTCACGCACGTGGTGGTGCCGTTACTGTTGCCGGCGATGATCTCGGGGTGGGTCTTCATCGCCATGGCGGCCATCCGCTACGTCACCCTCCCGCTCCTGCTCTACTCCCCCGGCAGCCGGGTGGTCTCGCTGCTGATGTGGGACAACTGGCAGGGGGGCGAGATCGCGAAGGCGGCCGCCACCGGCGTCGTGCTGATGCTCGCGATCGGGCTCATCACGCTGGCCGGCCGGATCGCCGACCAGCGCCAGGCCCGGCAGTGGGCGGGCGGATAGGCCTCGGGAAACGCCGCGCTGAAGGGAGTCGTCAGATGAATCACCTCGCGAGCCGCCGTCGATTCCTCCGGCTCCTGACCATGGCCTCCGCCGGTGCCGCCCTGGGGCCCTGGCGGGCATCCGACCGGGCTTCGGCTCAGTCCGCGGCCCCGGCGGCCCCGCCGGGTCCGGCGGTCGCCCGGCAGGTCGAGCAGTGGTACCAGGGCGCGAGGAAAGAGGGCAAGGTCGTCTGGTGGGACGCCTGGGACAAGGACATCGTCGAGAAGCTCGCGGCGGCCTTCATGAAGAGGTACCCGGGCGTGACCCTGGAGGCCTTCCTCGGCACCGACGACGACACGAAGCTGCGCGCCCTGGCCGAGGGGCGCGCCGGGAACGTGACCTTCGACGTCATCGTCACCAGCAGCGGCAACTACTTCGAGTACAAGAAGGCCGGGCTGGTCACCGACAATTCCGACGTGCTCGACGCGATCGGCGTGCCCAAGGAGCTGCGATACGAGGGGACCTACGACCCGACCTACTTCGTGTACGGCGCGGCCTACAACCCGAACCTGGTCAAGGAGTCGGAGCTGCCGCGGACCTGGGAAGGGTTCCTCGATCCCAAGTGGAAGGGCCAGCTGGCGGTGGAGAGCCGCCTCAAGCTGTTCGTGTTCGCCACCCCCTTCTGGGGCGGCGAGGAGAAGGTCATCAGCTACCTGCAGCGTCTGCGGACCCAGGCGCCGCGCTTCGTCAAGGGCGACATCGCCTCCAACAAGCTCCTGGTCGCCGGTGAGTTCCCGATCCTGCTGCCCTCGTATCTCACCAACTACCCGCGGTACGTCCCCCAGGGCGCGCCCTGGGGCTACGTGCCCCTGGAGGAGGTCTACGTGACGGGCGGTGGACCGGGCTACACCCGGCCACCGAACGCGCCCCATCCGAACGCGGGCAAGCTCTTCATGTACTGGTTCATGGGGCCCGAGGGCCAGGCCATCTTCGACGAGCGCTTCACTGGCAACCCGATGCCCGGCGCCAATACCGGCCCCGCCAGGTTCCTGGAGAAGCACAAGATCACGCCCCGGCTGGTGCCGGTCAAGTACGAGCAGGAGATCGCCAGCTACACGCGCAAGTACGCCGACGCGGTCGGCCTGCCGATCCGGTGAACCGGTGAGCCAGGAAGGGCGCCCGATGACGCTCGAGGAGCTGCTCGTGGGCCGCCGGACCGCGCTGCTCGTCATCGACATGCAGAACGACTTCTGCCACCCGGACGGCGCCGTCGCCAAGCGCGGAGGCGACGTCGAGCCGATCCAGGCCATGGCGCCCCGGCTGCGCCGGCTGCTGGCCGCCGCCCGCCGGCGCGGGCTGCCGATCATCCACGTCCGGACCCATCACAGCCCGTGGACCAACTCCGAGTCCTGGGTGACCCGGCATCACGGTTTGAACGTCGTGCAGTGCTTCCCCGGCTCCTGGGGCGCCGACTTCTACGCCGGGTTCGAGCCGGTCAGCGACGATCGCTGGACGCCGGGCGCCCACGAGTACGTCGTCACCAAGCACCGCTTCAGCGCCTTCATCGACACCGACCTCGATCTGGTTCTCCGCTCCCAGACCGTCCAGACGTTGATCCTGACCGGCGCCACCACCGACGTCTGTGTCGAGTCGACGGCCCGCGACGGGTTCATGAAGGACTACGCCATCGTGTTCGTGTCCGACTGCACGGCCACGTCGCCGGCGACCGCCCACCAGGCCGCCCTCGAGAGCATCCGGCGCAGCTTCGGCCGCGTGGTGTCGGCCGACGAGCTGGAAGCGGTCTGGGCGGCCCCCGCGTCCGGGACTCCGGCCTCGGCCCGCGCCCGCACCACCGGGATCGAGGTCCGGACGGCCGCGACCCCGGCGTCAGGGACGAGCCACCCGGATCGGCGCCCGTTCAAGAAAGAGGTCCTGCTCGACGACGAGCGCGAGCGGGGGTTCCCGGCCGTCGTCCGGTTCGGGCCGTACCTCTTCGTCTCCGGATCGGACGGCCATCGCGATCCGCAGACCGAGCGCATCGTGCCCGATCTGGCCTGGAAGGCGGTCGAGCAGTGCCGCAACTCCTACGGCCGCATCCGGCGGCGGCTGGAGCAGGCCGGCCATGGCGGCGGCTGTGCGGTGCGCATCCAGAACTTCACCAGCGGGCAGGACTGGCGCTTGCAGCGGATGGCGCTGTGGCCGGAGTACTTCGGCGAGGCCGAGCATGGCCTGGCCGTCAGCTTCGGGGCCCAGGCCCGGATGTCCGGCATCAACATGATCACGACCACGGTCATGGGCGTGACCCCCGACGTGGAACGGGTGGCCGTGGCGCCGCAGCCCACGCCCGGTCGGGCCGCCCGGGTGGTCCGGGCCGAGCCCTTCGTCTACGTCATCGGGGTCGGCGGCCTGACGCATCCCCGCACCCGGGAGGCCGCGCCCGAGGAAGTGCCGGAGGCCTTCGAGCGCCAGCTCCGCTATGCGGCCGACTGGCTGGCCACCCACCTCGATCGAGCCGGCGTGGCCCCGCGCGATCTCGTGCGGCTGGACGCGTGTATCCGCGACGTCAACCGGGCCCCGGCCTATCACCGCTTCTGGCAGGAGCAGCTCGGCGGGGAGATCCCCTTCGCGACCTCGGCGATCGGGCTCCCGCTCGGGGGCCGCGCCGAGCACGAGATCGGCGGCCTCGCGCTGGCGCCCGGTGCGACCAAGGAGGTGGCGTGGCGCGAGGATCGGCCCGGCGTGGCCGAGGCGGTGAAGGCCGGCCAGCTCGTGTTCGTCTCGGGCTGCTCCGGCCTCGGCGACGCCAGCACCGGACGCGTGCGGCCCGAAGGGTCCGGTGAGAAGCCCGCCCAGACCCGGCAGGCCTTGCAGCGCCTGGAGGCGGCGCTGGCCCGCTTCAGCCTCGGCCTCGGCGACCTGCTCCGGCTGGACATCTTCCTGCGGGACATCTACTTCGAGGACGCCTGTCTCGAGCTGGTCCGCGACCGGCTCGGAAAGGACGCGCCCACGATGACCGTGATCGGCGCCGAGCCGGCCGACTCGGCCGAGGTGGAGCTGACGGCGATCGCCGGCGCTCCGTGACGCGGTGCTCCGAGTCCAGGACCTCCGGCTGACCTATCGATCGGACCGCGAGCGTGTCGACGCCGTGGCCGGGGTCAGCTTCGTGGTGGCGCCGGCCGCCTTCTACACGCTGCTGGGGCCGTCGGGCTGCGGGAAGACCAGCACGCTCCGGTGCATCGCCGGGCTGGAGACCCCGACCGATGGCAGCATCGAGATCGGCGGCACCGTTGTGTTCTCGGGCGGCGCGAAGCGGATGGTGCCGCCGCACCGGCGCGACATCGGGATGGTGTTCCAGTCCTATGCGATCTGGCCCCACATGACCGTGTTCGAGAACGTCGCCTTTCCCTTGCGACACGGCCGGCAAGGGCTGTCCAGCCGGGTCGTCCGGGACAAGGTCATGCGGGTGCTGGAGCTGGTGGGGCTCGAGTCGTACGCCGCGCGCCCGGCTCCGCTCCTGTCGGGCGGCCAGCAACAGCGAGTCGCGCTGGCGCGGGCCCTGGCCCGCGAGCCCACGGTCCTGCTCCTCGACGAGCCGCTCTCGAACCTGGACACCAAGCTGCGGGAGAGCATGCGCTTCCAGATCCAGGCGCTGGTCCGCCGCCTGCGCATCACCACGCTGTACGTGACCCACGACCAGCTGGAGGCCCTCACCATGTCCGACATGGTCGGGCTGATGCGCGACGGGCGGATCGTCCAGGAGGGTTCGCCCCGCGCCATCTATCTCGAGCCCCGCGATCCCTTCGTCGCGAATTTCCTCGGCCGGACGAATTTCATCCCGGGGCTCGTCCGGCGGAGCGCCGACGGCGACGGGCGCGGATGGGTGGACACCCGGTGGGGTCGTCTCACCAGCCCCTTGCCGGAGTGGGCCAGCGAGGGATGCCGGGTGCGGGTCGGCTTTCGGCCCGAATACGCGCGACTGTCGCGGGAGGCGCCGGCGCCGCCCGCCAACGAGCTCCACGGCACCGTGGCTGCCGCCGCTTTCGCCGGCCAGAGCGTGGAGTACAAGATCGACCTCGGGGACCAGCTCATCGAGGTGTCGGGCGAGCCCTTCTCGACCTATGCGCCGGGCGAGCCCGTGTTCGTCGGCATCGTGCCCGAGCGCTGCTACGTGCTGGCCGGCGAGGACCCCGACCCCCCCGCGGCCGGGAAAGACGCGGACGCGCCGCCGCTCCCCGCCCCGGGGCCCGCCGACGCCCAACCCGCCCACAGGAGTGCACGCGACGATGCGGTATGACTACATCTCGGCCGACAACCACATCGACCTGCGCTGGCTGCCGAAGAACCTCTGGCAGGATCGACTCCCCCGGCGGCTCAGGGAGGCCGGCCCCCGGGTCGTCGAGACGCCCGACGGCTCGATGTGGCAGTGGGAAGGCCGGCTGCGCGGCGAATCCGCCGACGGCAGCCGCAACGAGAAGCTCCGCTCGACCACGTTCGGCGTCAAGGGCATCGAGACGCCCGACGGCTCGCTGCCGCCGTCGGATCCCAAGCTGGTCCTGGAGCACTTCGACCTGGCCGGGATCTACGCCGGGGTCTTCTACGGGGACACCCGGAAGTGGGAGGTGAAGGATCCCGAGCTACGCCAGGCGATCTACCGCGCCTACAACGATTTCCTGCTCGAGTTCAACCGGCAGGCCCCCGATCGGCTGGTCGCCTTGCCGACGCTGCCGACCATGCACCCGGAGATCTGCGTGGCCGAGATGGCGCGCATGGTCGAGCAGGGCGCCCGGGGCGTCGAGTACAGCGTCTTCGATGCCGACCCGCCGCTGTGGGACCCCGTGTGGGAGCCGGTCTGGAGCACCGCCGAGGAGC
>DASYQW010000288.1 GCA_036005065.1 Candidatus Methylomirabilota bacterium
GCCGTCCGACAGGAGGAAGCGCTGCTCGAGAGTGGCCGGGTCCTTCTGGAGCGAGCCCTTCACCACCATTCCGCCCAGGCGGTATGCCTTGCCCGCCGTCCTGTCGGTCGCGGCCGTGAGCTCGGAGGGCGTGACGAAGTACACGACCGACTGGCGGACTCCGGTCACCACGAGCCCGGCCAGGGCAAGCGCGATGACCGCCCCGCCGAGGAGGAACTTCCGGGGCCTCCGCATCATTTCAACTTGGGGCGGGAGCGCCTGCTGCCGCTCCCCCCCAACCCCCCCCACCAGCAGCCGTCTGCGTCCCGTCGTCCCCGCACCGCTGCGTCCCGCTCGATTCCTTCACGGGCTCACTTCCCCGCGCGCTCCGGAGTGCCCCTCGAGAGCCCGGATTCGCCGTTCTACCCACCACCAGTACCCGGCGAGGAGCACGGCCGCGGTGGCATACGCGGCGGCGACGAAGGCCCAGTGATTCATGGCGACGCGATTCGAACCTTGATTCGATCCTTGAGGATACTCCAGGAGCGCGCCCCCCACAAGGAAGCTGCGTCGCCGGGGCGGGCCACGCGACGCGCGCTCACGACCTCGGACGCGATTCCGAGTCCCCGGGAACGATGTCGAGGGCGAGGGCCTCGGCGCCCCGGAGGGTCCCGAGCGACGCCCGCACCCCGACCCGCGCCTCGGTCAGGAGCCGATGCAGGTCGTCGACGCTGGCGATCGGCTGGCCGTCGAACGCCACGATCACGTCGCCGTCCGCCAGGCCCGCCCGGCCGGCGGGGCTCCCGGCCTCTACCGACGTCACCCGGACGCCGCTCTCGACGGCGAGACCGTGGCGGCGCACCACCCGGCGGGAGAGCGGGACCGTCTGGCCGGCCACCCCGATGTAGCCGCGCCGGACCCGGCCATCTCGGATGAGACGGGCGGCCACGAAGGTCGCGGTGTCGATGGCGATGGCGAAGCAGAGCCCCTGGGCGGGCAGGATGACGGCCGTGTTGACACCGATCACCTCTCCGGCCGAGGTGACGAGGGGGCCGCCCGAGCTGCCGGGGTTGAGCGCCGCATCGGTCTGGATGACGTTGTCGATGAGCCGTCCCGAGCTCGAGCGGATGGTGCGCCCCAGGGCGCTCACCACGCCGGCGGTCACGGTGCACTGGAAGCCGTAGGGGTTCCCGATGGCCACGACGAGCTGCCCCACGCGAAGCCGCCCGGAGTCCCCCAGGCGCGCCGGGATGAGCTCTGGCGCCTGGATGCGGACCACGGCCAGGTCGGTTTCCGGATCGTCGCCGACCATCGCCGCCGGCAGCGCCCGGCCGTCACCCAGCGTGACCTGGATGTGCGCTGCGCCGTGAACGACGTGGCTCGCGGTCAGGACGAAGCCGTCGGGCGTGAAGACGAAGCCCGAGCCGGTGCCGCGCCTTCCGTCCGGCCCCGATGGGTCGGTCGCCCGGGACGGTCCCGGTCCCTTGGCCACCTCGATGTTCACGACGGAGGGGCTGACCCGTTCCGCCGCGCGGACGACGGCGCGCGAGTAGGCGTCGAGGAGCGAATCGTCGGCCGGGCTGGACACCGCGTCGCCGGGGCGCGAGCCCGGAGCCTCGATCGTGTCGTGCGTGACGGGCTGGAGCAAAGGCGCCATGGCTCAAGTATCCCACGCCTGTAAATCCCTCGGAGGGGGCCGCAGAGGCCCCTCCGATGACCTACTGCCAGGCGCGGGTCGCCGCCTCCGTTTCCAGCGTGAGCAGGCGATAGCGCCGGCTCAGGAGATAGGCGAAGGTGCAGAGGAAGGCCGCCACGTTGACCGCGAGCGCCACCAGCATCGCGCCGTCCATCGTGGGCGCCTGTGGGCGGAGCACGGTGGCCGGCTGGTGCAGCGTGCGCCACCACTGGACCGAGAAGTGGATGATCGGCACGTCGAGGGCGCCCAGGATGCCGAGCACGGCCGCGTAGGTGGCGGCGCGCTCGCGATCCTCGACCACGCTCCGCAGCAAGAGGTAGCCGAGATAGATCACGAACAGGACGGCGGTGGAGGTCAGCCGCGCATCCCACGTCCACCACGTGCCCCAGGTGGGCTTGCCCCAGATGGATCCGGTGACCAGGGTGAGGCCGATGAAGCAGACCGCGAGCTCGGCGGCGGCCACCGCCACCCGGTCCCACACGGCGCGACGGCCGCCGAGATAGGCGATGCTCGCCGCCAGCACCACGGCGATCGCGACGTACGCCGTCAGGATCGCCGGTACGTGGAGGTACATGATCCGCTGCACGTTGCCCTGGACCGCGTCCCGCGGGGCGTAGCCGAGGGCCGCCCCGAGGCCCAGGAGGAGCAGGGCCGCGGCGGTCGCGCCGAGTCCGCGTGGCATCCTCACGCCTCCAGGATGAACTCGAAGGTCAGCAGCCCGGCCACGACGAACACGATGTCGAAGCCGAGCAGGAGCTGCCACCAGGCGGCCGAGGCCGCCCAGGGTTCCCCGCCGAGGGCCCCCTCGGTCAGCCGCACCGAGGCCACGAGTACCGGTATCACGAGCGGCAGGAGGAGGACCGGCAGCAGCACCTCGCGCGCGCGGAGCTGGGCCGTCATGGCGGCGAAGAGCGTGCCGATCGCCGCGAACCCGACGGTCCCGACGAACGCGACCAGGAGGAGCCGAGGGATGGCCGGCCAGAGGTCGAGGTTGTAGAGGAGGCCGGTGGCCACGATGAAGGCGAGCTCCATGCTCCACATGAGCGCGGTGGTGCCCGCCAGCTTCCCCAGGTAGATCCCACCCTTGTCCCCGGGCATCAGGACGAGCCCGTCGAGGCAGTCGTTCTCGCGTTCCAGGGCGAAGGACCGACCCAGGGCCAGGAGCCCGGCCAGCAGGAAGGCGAGCCAGAAGAGTCCGGGGAGCGCCGCCCGGATCCGCTCGCGGTCGGGCCCGAGCGCGAAGTAGAAGAGGAAGAGGAGCAGGATGGCGAAGAAGGCGAGCGCATTCGCGCCCTCCTTGGCGCGCCGCTCGACGAGCAGGTCTTTCCAGAAGACGGCTCGCGCGCTTCGCAGAAAGGCGGTTCCGCCTGGCATCACGCCTCGCCGTCGGTCGCCGCCAGGTACAGCCGCTCGAGCGCGTCGGGCGTCAGTGATTCCCGGGGCTGGTCCACGACGAGGCGCCCTCCGGCCAGGATCGCCACGCGATCCGCCAGGGCGAGCCCTCGGCCCACGCTGTGCGTGACGAGCACCGCGGCCCCGCCGGCAGCCTTGAACTCGTGGAGGTACTCGTCGAGGCGTTTCCGCCCGTCGTGGTCGAGGCCCGCGAAGGGCTCGTCGAGGAGTAACACTCGCGGACGGCGGAGCATCACCCGGGCCAGCGCGACCCGCCGGCGCATCCCGCTCGACAGCTCACGCACCCGGGTCGGCCCCTGGGCGTCGACGCCCATCCGGGCCAACGCGACTCCCAGGGCGTCCGGATCCGATGTCGAGGCATCCAGCGTAGCGGCGAAGGCCAGGTTCTCAGCCGGCGTGAGGTCGTCGTAGAGCTGGGTCCCGTGTCCGATCAGTCCCACCAGCCGGCGCACGGCATCGCGATCGGCCACCAGATCATAGCCGCCGATCCGGCCGCCGCCGGCTGTCGGCCGGATCAACGTCGCCAGGAGCCGGAGGAGCGTCGTCTTGCCGGAGCCGTTGGGCCCGAGCACGGTCAGCACGGCACCGGCCGGGACCGTCAGGCTGACGCGGCGCAGGGCCACACTGGCCCCATAGACCTTGGTGAGGCCCGCCACCTCGATCATGGCACGTCCAACATACTACCAGCGAGCTCGCGCTCTGCCCCGAACCCGCACGCATCGGGAGTGCCGCCAACGGTTTGTCTATCGCACAGGTAAGGACGAAGCGCTCCGAGCGCGGGCTTCGCCCGCGCAACCTGGGGGGAAGCTCGAAGGGGGCACCGCCCCCCTTCGAAGCTATACGCGCATGGCCCGGAGCCGGGCGATCCGCTCCTCGATCGGCGGGTGGGTCGAGAAGAGGCTCAGGAGGCTCCGCCCGCTGAGCGGGTTCACGATGAACAGGTGGGCGGTGGCCGGGCTCGCGTCCATCGGGACGATCCGGCTCGCCTGCTCCAGCTTGGCGAGCGCGGAGGCGAGCCCCTCGGGCTGGCGGGTCAGGCGGGCGCCGGAGGCGTCGGCCTGGAATTCCCGGGCCCGGGAGACGGCCATCTGGATCAACAGGGCGGCGATCGGCGCCACGATGGCGGTGACGACGAGCGCGATCGGGTTCATCCCACCCTCCTCGCTGTCGCGCGAGGTGCCGAAGAAGGCGGCCCACCGAGCCATGTTGGCGATCATCATCACGGCACCGGCGAGTGTCGCCGCGATGGTGGAGATGAGGACGTCCCGGTTCAGGACGTGCGACAGCTCGTGGGCCAGCACGCCCTCCAGTTCCCGCTCGTCCATGATCCGGAGGATACCCTCGGTGACGGCCACCGCCGCATGCTGCGGGCTCCGCCCGGTGGCGAAGGCGTTCGGGGTGGGGGAGGGGAGGAGATAGAGCCGGGGCATGGGGATCTGCGCCTTGGTGGCCAGGTTCCGGACGATGCGGTAGACGACCGGCGCGTCGCCTTCCGAGATCGGCTGGGCGCTGTACATGGCCAGGACGATCTTGTCCGAGAACCAGTACGAGGCGAAGTTCATCACCAGGGCCAGCACGAACGCGAATACCATCCCGGACTGGCCGCCGAGCCATCCGCCGATGGCGAGGAAGAGGCCGGTCAGCAGACCGAGCAGTAGCGTGGTCTTGAGCGTGTTGACCATTGGGCGCGTCTCCTCCCGGCAGAGCTTCGAAGACCCGTTCCCACTGGAGAGCCTAACATCGGCCCGGGAGAGCGTCAAGGAAGCGACACCGCGGAACGGCGAGGCGTCTCCGGCCTTTTCCCTTGACACCCCCGGGAGCCGCTCGTATAATGCGATGCTTAAGAACTCCTGATTTTTCCGGCACTTATTCAGGTGCTGGGCTTGCCAGGTGAACGCGATGCTGGTTCGAGTCTCCGAGATTCCGGAAGAAGGCCTGCGCGTCGAGTCCGTGACCGAGGTGGAGGACGTGTTTCCCGACGAGGGCTGGAGCCTGGACGCGGTGTCCCTCTTGATCGAGCGTCAGGGAGGGGAGGTGGCCGTCAGCGGCAGTTTCCGGGCCACCGCCCGCTTCCTCTGCAGCCGGTGCCTGGAGCCCATCGCTAGCGCCGTTGGGCCCGACCTGGACCTTCATCTCATGCCCACCCCCTCGGCCCGCGAGGAGGTCGAGCTCTCACCCGACGATCTCGAGGTCGATTTCTACCAGGGCGACATCCTGGACGTGGCGAGCCTGCTGCGGAGCGAGACGCACCTGGCCCTCCCGATGAAACCCCTCTGCCGCCCCGACTGTCGCGGGCTGTGCCCCGTCTGCGGCGGTAACCGGAACCTGGTCGCCTGCGCGTGCGAAGCGCGCGCCGCCGATCCGCGTCTGGCGCCACTGGAGGCGCTGCGACGCCGACTATAGGAGCCATCACGCATGCCGCTACCAAAGCGTCGACACTCACGGACCCGGGGGCGCAAGCGCCGGACCCACTACAAGCTCGCCGGCCCGACCCTCTCCGTCTGCCCGCAATGTCGTGAAGCCAAGCCGCCCCACCGGGTCTGCCCGCACTGCGGCTACTACAAGGGACGGGAGGTCCTCTCGGTCGAGGGCACATAGCGGACCACCCCGCCCAGGACGCCTCGAGCTCCCATGAGGATTGCGGTCGATGCGATGGGCGGTGACGCAGGACCCCCGGTCACGGTCGAGGGGGCGGTCGGGGCGGCCCGGGAGTACGGCCTCGAGGTGACGCTGGTCGGCGACAAGGCGACCCTCGAGCGCGAGCTCTCCCGGTACCAGGTCCGGAGTCTCCGGATCACCGTCCGCCACGCCTCGCAGGTCGTGACCATGGACGAGCCGCCCTCCCACGCCCTCCGCCGCAAGCGTGACTCCTCGATGCGGGTGGCCGCCGAGCTGGTCCGGGACGGCGAAGCGGCGGCCTTCATCTCGGCCGGCAACACCGGCGCCGCCATGGCCATCGCCATGTTCACGCTCGGGGTCCTGCCCGGCGTGGACCGTCCGGCCATCGCGGTCCCGCTGCCGAACCTCAAGGGTCGCACCATCCTGCTCGACGTCGGCGCCAACATGGACCCCAAGCCGCGGCACCTCGTGCAGTACGCGCTGATGGGACATGTCTATGCCCGGGACATCCTCGGAGTCCAGGCCCCGCGCGTGGGCCTGCTCTCGGTCGGGGAGGAGGAGGGCAAAGGCAACGAGCTCGTCCGCGAGGTCTTCAAGACACTCGAGGCGATGCCGCTGAACTTCGCCGGCAATGTGGAGGGCCGGGACATTTACAATGGCTCGGTCGATGTCGTGGTCACCGACGGCTTCACCGGCAACGTGGCGCTCAAGATCTCGGAGAGCCTGGCCGACATGATCCTGCACCTCATCCGCGAGGAGCTGACGCGGACGCCCATGGCGAAGCTCGGCGCCCTGCTCGTGCGTCCGGCGTTCCGCCGTTTCTGGAAGCGCGTGGACTACAACGAGCTCGGCGGCGCGCCGTTCCTCGGGATCAACGGCGCCTGCATCATCAGTCACGGCGCCTCGCCGCCCCGCGCGGTGAAGAACGCGATCCGCGCCGCTGCCGAGTGGGTACGGACCGACGTCAACGCGCACATCCGGGCGGCGCTGGCCGGAGAGCTCGGCCAGTCGATCGCCGAGCCGCGACGCCCGCGCGCCGAGGACAAGCCGACTCCCTCGGCGGGTCCTCGGCCCTCGTGACCCGCCGGTGGGGCCGTCGGCCGTGACGGGTGAGCGCTCGCTGGCATTCTGCTTTCCGGGTCAGGGCTCTCAGGCCGTCGGCATGGGCCGGGACTTCCACGATGCTTCGTCGCGGGCGCGGGCGCTGTTCGAGGAGGCCGGTGGCGCCCTCGGGTTCGATCTCGCCCGGCTCTGCTTCGACGGCCCCGAGGCCAGCCTCCAGCTGACCACCAACGCCCAGCCGGCCATCCTCACGGTCAGCGTGGCGGCTGCGGCCGTCCTCGCCGAGCGGGGCGTCACTCCCCGGATCGTGGCCGGCCACAGCCTCGGCGAGTACTCGGCGCTCGTGGTGGCGGAGGCCCTGACCTTCGCCGACGCGGTGCGGCTCGTACGCCGGCGCGGAGAGTTCATGCAGGAGGCGGTCCCGGTGGGGACGGGGGCGATGGCGGCGATCCTCGGGCTGGACCTCCCCGTCGTCGAGGCGATCTGCCGGGAGGCCGCGGGCGATGATGTGGTCGACATCGCCAACGTCAACTCGCCGGTGCAGGTCGTGGTCGCGGGACACCGGAGCGCCGTCGAGCGGGCGGTCGCCCTGGCGGCCAGCCGGGGCGGGAAGCGGAGCGTGCTCCTGCCGGTCAGCGCGCCGTTCCATTGCCGGCTCATGGCCCCGGCGGCCGAGCGGCTGGTCCGGGCGCTCGAGGAGGTTGCCGTCGCCGCGCCGCGGCTTCCGGTCGTGCGGAACGTGGATGCCGGCCTCACCAAGAGCGCCGAAGAGGTGCGACCCTTTCTCGTGCGGCAGGTGACGGCGCCGGTCCGGTGGACCGACTGCGTGGGGCGGATGGCGGCCGAGGGCGCCACCATGTTCCTCGAAGTCGGTCCCGGGCGGGTGCTGACCGGCTTGCTCAAGCGCATCGACGGAACGCTGGCGGGCCTGGCGGTGGAGGATCCGGCGGCTCTGGACAGGGCCAGCGCAGCCCTGGGCGCGCCGAGCTGATCGGATCGTCCGATGGCCGGTGAGCCGGCGGCGCGAGTCGCGATCGTCACGGGCGGAACCCGGGGCATCGGCCGGGCCGTGGCCCGCGCCCTGACGGCCGACCGGTTCTCGGTCGTCCTGTCCGGCCGGGACGCGGCGCGGGTCGAGGAGACGGCCCGGGAGATCGAGGCCAGCGGTGGGCAGGCGGTCGGGGTGGTCGCCGACATGGCTCGGGGCGATGACGTGCAACGCCTGATCGGCGAAGCCCAGCAGCGCTTCGGGCGGATCGATCTCCTGGTCAACAACGCCGGGATCACGCGCGACGGGCTCCTGATCCGGATGAAGGACCCCGACTGGGACGACGTCCTGGGCGTGAACCTGCGCGGGGCGTTCCAGGCCATGCGGGCGGCGGCCCGCCTCATGATCCGGCAGCGGTCCGGGCGGATCATCAACATCGCCTCCACGGCGGGGGTGATGGGCACCGCCGGGCAGGCCAACTACTCGGCGGCCAAGGCCGGGATTATCGGGCTCACGAAGTCGGCCGCGCGCGAGTTGGCGCACTGGGGTATCCTGGTGAACGCGGTCGCGCCGGGCCTCATCGCGACGGACATGACCGCCGCCCTGCCAGGCGAGATGCGCGAGGCGTACATTGCTCAGATCCCGTTGAAGCGGATCGGGACGCCGGACGAGGTGGCGGAGGTCGTGCGCTTCTTGGCTTCGGAGGCCGCCTCCTACATCACGGGCCAGGTCATTCACGTGAACGGCGGGTTGTACATGTGAGGAGGAGGAGGGGGCTCGGTCATGACCACCAAGTCCATTGAAGAGCGGGTGAAAGAGATCATCTGCGAGCAGCTCGGGGTCGAGGAGAACGAGGTCACCCCGGCTGCCAAGTTCATCGAGGACCTCGGGGCCGACTCGCTGGACACGGTCGAGCTGGTGATGGCGTTCGAGGAGGAGTTCGACCTGGAGATACCGGACGAGGACGCGGAGAAGATCACGACGGTCGGCGACGCGATCCAGTACATCAAGGACAATCAGTCCTGACCGAAGGCGGTCGGGGGGACGGGTGATGGCGGTGGAGGGGAAGAGGCGGGTCGTAGTCACCGGAGTCGGCGCGGTGACGCCGGTCGGCAACACGGCCGCGGAGTTCTGGGCGGCGGTCTGCGAGGGACGCTCGGGCATCGGCCCGATCACCCGCTTCGATCCCACGCGCCTGGACGCGCGCATCGCCGGCGAGGTCAAGGGCTTCGATCCGCTCCGGTACGTCGAGAAGAAGGAAGTGAAGAAGATGGACCGCTTCATCCACTACGCCCTGGCCGCCGGCGTGGATGCGGTGGAAGACACGAAGATCGACTTCAGTCAGGTGGATCCGGCCCGGGCCGGTTGCCTGATCGGGTCGGGCATCGGGGGGATCGAGTCGATCCTGCAGTGGCACGACGTCCTGAAGGAAAAGGGACCGGGCCGGATCTCACCCTTCTTCGTTCCCTCGCTGATCGTCAACATGGCCTCCGGGCACCTCTCCATGCGTTACAAGCTGAAGGGGCCGAACTCGGCGGTCATCACGGCCTGCGCGACGGGCAATCACGCGATCGGCGACGCCTTCAAGATCATCCAGCGAGGCGACGCCGACGTCATGCTGGCCGGCGGGTCCGAAGCCATCATCACCGAGCTGTGCATCGGAGGATTCTCCACCATGAAGGCCCTGTCGACGCGGAACGACGAGCCGCGGCGGGCGTCGCGGCCGTTCGACGCCCAGCGCGACGGCTTCGTGGTGGGCGAGGGCGCCGGGGTGATCGTGCTGGAGAGTCTCGAGCACGCCCGCCGGCGGGGCGGGCGGATCTATGCCGAGATCATCGGCTACGGGATGACGGCCGACGCCTACCACATGACGGCGCCGGACCCCGAGGGTGACGGCGCCACCCGGGCGATGGCGGCCGCGCTGCGGGACGGCGGCGTCGAGCCCGGCGCCGTCGGCTACATCAACGCCCACGGGACGTCCACGCCGTACAACGACAAGACGGAGACGCTGTCGATCAAGCGCGTGTTCGGCGAGCACGCCCAGCGACTCGCGGTATCGTCGACGAAGTCGATGATCGGGCACCTCCTGGGAGCGGCCGGCGGGGCGGAGGCCATCGTGACCGTGCTCGCCCTGTATCACGGCACCCTGCCCCCGACCATCAACTACGAGGTCCCCGACCCCGAGTGCGACCTCGACTACGTGCCGAACGAGGCGCGCAAGACCCAGGTGGACGTCGCGCTGTCGAATGGCTTTGGCTTTGGTGGGACGAATGCCACGCTGGCCTTCCGCCGCTTCCCGTAGCGCCGGGCCGAGAACCGTCGCATCCGCCGCGCCGCGGCCTTCGGGTTGGGGTCGGGCGCTGCTCGGGCCTGGACCCGCGGCGCGGGAGTAGGACCCTCGTTCCAGAGCGTGCCCGAGCCCGCGGTCGCCGACCTCGAGGCTCGGCTCGGGCATGGCTTCCGTGATCCCGAGCTCCTCGTGCGCGCCCTCACGCACGGCTCGTACGCCCACGAGCACCCCCCGGCGGCCCACAACGAGACGCTCGCCTTCCTGGGTGATGCCGTCCTCGGCTTGGTGGTGGCGGAGATGCTGGCCGCGCGGTCGCCGGCCGACGGTCCCGGAGTCCTGACTCAGCAGCGGGCGGCGCTCGTGTCGGCCGCCAACCTCGCGACGTGGGCGATCCGGCTCGACCTGCCCGCGCAGCTCAGGCTCGGCCGCGGCGAGGACCAGGGCGGAGGGCGCTACAAGGAGTCGATCCTGGCCAGTGCCCTCGAGGCGGTGGTGGGCGCCGTGTATCTCGACGGCGGCCTGCACCCGGCGCGCACCTTGGTCGCGCGACTGGCGGGGTCGTAGCGTGTCGCGCCGGGCGAGTCCTGCGGGTGGGGACGTTGTGACGCTCCGCGCGCCGTGTTAGGGTGAGCCAGAGGCAATCCCCTCGTGCGACTCTGGCCGCGCCGCCGTCCGCCTGAGCCTCCCGCCCGGTGGGAAGACCTGCTCCCGATGGAGTTCTTCCTGCGGGGGCAGGTCGATGACGTCCTGGCGGTCGAGCAGCGCCAGATCTGGGGGCACTCGGTCGCGTTCGGCGGCCGGCTCCGGGTGGCTCCGGGCTCCGCGCTCGCCTCTCTCGAAGCGCGGCTCGGACCCCAGGGGTACACGCCGTTCCTCCGCGAAGAGCGCGGCACGACCTGGATCTACGCGCTGCCGCGCGCGGAAGTGACCGCCCGTCCCAATCCCCTGGTGAACCTGGCCCTGTTCCTCGGTACCGTGCTCACGACCTTGCTCGCCGGCGCGCTGTCTTTCGGCAACGTCCCGCTCGCCGACCTCATGCTGAGCCCGACCCGGCTCCTTGCGGGGCTCCCCTTCTCGGCCTCACTTCTCGCGATCCTGGTCGTTCACGAGTTCGGACACTACACCGTGGGACGCCATCACGGGATGCCGATCACCCTGCCATACTTCATCCCCGTGCCCCCGCCCTTCCTGGTGGGGACACTGGGAGCCTTCATCCGGCTCCGGGGCCCCGTCCGGGATCGCCGGTCCCTCTTCGACATGGCCGTGGCGGGACCGCTGGCCGGGCTGGTGGTGGCGGTGCCCCTCTACGCAATCGGCCTCCAGCTCTCGTCGGTGGCCCGGCTGCCGGCCGGGGATGCCGGTCAGGGGCACTATCTCCAGTTCGGCGACGCGGTCCTTCCCAAGCTGATCGAATGGCTGGTGCTGGGTCCGCTCCCGCCCGGCCACGACGTCCTCCTCCACCCGATCGGCGTGGCCGCCTGGTTCGGCTTCTTCGTCACGGTGCTGAACCTGATGCCGGCCGGCCAGCTGGACGGGGGCCACCTCGTGTACGCGCTGTTCGGGCGGTGGCACGGCGCGATCTCGAAGGCGGCGGTCGGAGGGCTGCTCGTGCTGGGGATCGTCGTCGGCAGCCCGACCTGGCTCATCTGGCCCGCCCTGATCGTCGTCCTCATGGGCTTTCACCACGGCCCCCCCATGGACGACATCACCCCGCTGGACGGAAAGCGCCGGGCGCTCGGAGTCTTCGCGCTCGCCCTTCTCTTCGTGCTCCTCCCGCCGGTTCCGCTGGCGGTCCGGTAGCGTGCGCCGCGCGGAGTGCGCTAGGATGGCAGGCGTGTCGGCGACGAGCGTCGTCGCCACTCGCTGACCCGAGGAGAGGAGGCTTCCGTGCGTGTCGCGCTGGTACAGATGAACAGTCAGGACGACAAGGCCGCGAACCTCGAGCGGGCCGAGGGGCTGATCGCGCAGGCGGCCGCCTGGGGGCCGGACCTCGTCGTTCTCCCGGAGCTCTGGACGTACCTCGGCCCGCGCAAGCGCCATGCCGAGGTGGCCGAGGCGATCCCCGGGGAGACCTCCGAGTTTCTGGGGCGGCTGGCGACCCGGTATCGCTTCTGGCTGGTGGGTGGGTCGTATCTGGAGGCCGTCGCCGGCCGCGAGCGCTTCTTCAACACGAGCCTCGCCTTCAGCCCCGACGGGGACGTCGTCGCGCGCTACCGGAAGCTCCACCTGTTCGACGTGGAGGTCGACGAGAAGGTCTATCAGGAGTCGGCCACCATGGCGCCCGGAGACGAGGTCGTCGTGGCCCCGCTCGGCCGGGTCACGGTGGGCCTCAGCATCTGCTACGACCTGCGCTTTCCGGAGCTCTACCGGCGGCTGGTCGCGCAGGGGGCGCGGCTCATCACCGTCCCCTCGGCCTTCACGATGGAGACCGGCAAGGACCACTGGGAAGTGCTGCTCCGCGCGCGGGCGATCGAGAATCAGGCCTTCGTGCTGGCGGCCGCTCAGTGTGGATCGCACCCACCGGCCGCGTCCTGTTACGGCAACGCGATGGTCGTGGATCCGTGGGGCGTGGTCCTGGCGCGGGCCGGCTACCGGGAGGGCGTCGTGGTCGCCGACCTCGACTTCGGCGAGCAGGAGCGGATCCGCCAGACGCTGCCCGCCTTCCGCCACCGGCGGGAGGATCTGTTCAACTTCTGACCGAGGCGCCTCGCCGGCCGGGGGGCGGTCCCACCCGGTCGAAGACGTCCGGAACGTCCTTGGGAGGGGGCATGGGCGGCAACCTCGACCCGAAGGAGCTCGAGGCGCTCGTCCGGCGGGACGAAATCGACACGGTCCTCACGGTCTTCCCCGATACGCAAGGCCGGCTCATGGGGAAGCGCGTCGTCGGCCGCTACTTCCTCGACCACGTGAGCGGGGACGGCGTCCATGCCTGCGCCTACCTCCTCACGGTGGACGTCGACATGGAGCCCTTGCCCGGCTACAAGTTCGCCTCCTGGGCCACGGGCTACCAGGACATGAAGGCCGTGCCCGACCTCTCGACCCTGCGGCGCATCCCGTGGCTGCCGAAGACGGCCCTCGTGTTCTGCGACCTCTATACCGAGGAGGGCGAGCCGATCGAGGTCAGCCCGCGGTGGATCCTCAAGCGTCAGCTCGAGCGCGCCCGGAAGTCGGGCTACCGGGTCATGGTCGGCTCCGAGCTCGAGCTCTACATCTTCAAAGAGTCCTTCGCGGAGGCGCGCGCCAGGCGGTACCACGACCTCACGCCGGTCTCCCAGTATCTCGAGGACTACCACATCCTGCAGACGACGAAGGAGGAAGGTCTGGTCCGGACGATCCGGAACGGGATGGAGGGGGCGGCGGTCCCCGTGGAGTTCTCGAAGGGGGAATGGGGGTGCGGCCAGGAAGAGATCAACCTGCGGTATGCCGAGGCGCTCGAGATGGCCGACCGGCACAGCCTCTACAAGCACGGCGTCAAGGAAATCGCCCACGCCCAGGGCCTGTCGGTCACCTTCATGGCCAAGTACGACATGGGGGCGGCCGGTTCGTCCTTCCACCTCCACTCGAGCCTCTGGGACGTGGCCGCCAAGCGCAACCTCTTCCACGACCGGGGCAAGCGGACGGGTTCGGTGTTGTTCGGCCACTGGCTGGCCGGACAGATGGCGATGGCGCGGGAGTTCGCGTACTTCTACGCGCCCTACGTCAACTCCTACAAGCGCTATCAAGCGGGCTCCTTCGCGCCGACCCGCATCGTCGCCGGGTGGGACAACCGGACGTGCGGGTTCCGGCTGTGCGGCGAGGGGCCGGGCTTCCGGGTGGAGAACCGCATCCCCGGCGCCGACGCCAACCCATACCTCGCCTTCGCGGCGACCATCGCGGCCGGTCTGCACGGGATGGCCAAGAAGCTCAAGGCTCCGGCCATGTACGAGGGAAACGCCTACGAGGACGCGAGCCTGCCGCAGGTTCCCAAGACGCTCCGGGAGGCGATCGAGGAGCTTCAGGGCTCTCGGCTCGCGCGAGAGGCGTTCGGGCATGATGTGGTGGAGCACTACCTCCACAGCGCCCGCCTCGAACAGCAGGCGTTCGACCAGGCCGTGACGTGCTGGGAGCTGACCCGCAACTTCGAACGCATCTAGGCGCCGGGCCGATAGCCGCCGCATCCCGCCGTCCTCGGTCCTCGCCCTACGGCGCGCTCCTCGGACCTGTGTCCTCGGGGCGTGTCGGAAGGACCTCGGCGCCGACCACCGAGCGCGTGGTGCATCGAGGAGTGCTCCGAGCGGCGGCTTCGCCGCCGCCCCGACGGGGGGGCATCGGGGGGTCTTACGAGACCCCCCGAAATTACCTAGAGGCGGGAATTGGGCATGGAGGGCGCC
>DASYQW010000289.1 GCA_036005065.1 Candidatus Methylomirabilota bacterium
CCGCTAAGCCGGCTCGCCGCCGACCACGAGGCGGTAGCCCAGGTCGATCTCGTCGAGTCGGCGCAGGCGGCCGAAGCGCGCGTCCCACCGGCCCGACTGGAGATCGGCGGCCAGCCGCCCGAGTCCTCCGGCGACGGAGGCGGCGTCGAGCTGGGCGAAGGCCGAGATGCCCCGTCGAATCTCGAGATCGAGATCCCTGGCTAGACCGACTTCCGCCGGTTGGCGGTCACCTCGTCGACCTGGTAATTGGCGGCCCGGAGCGCCCCGACGACGGCCTCGATCTGCTCAGGGCCCCAGGTCTCGAGGGTCAGGACGACTTCGGACTCCCCGATGCGCGCGGCGGTGAAAGCCCGGTTGTGGCCGATCTCGAGGATGTTGGCGCGCTGGCCCGCGACCACGGCGCAGAGCCGCGCGAGGGCGCCGGGTCGGTCGGCGAGGAGCACCGCCAGCCGCACCAGCCGGCCATCCTTCACGAGGCCCTTCTCGATCACGCGGGCGAGGATGTTGACGTCGATGTTGCCGCCCGAGAGGACGAGGACGACGCGCTTGCCGGCGAGCGCGACCTTCTTGTTGAGGACCGCCGCCAGCGTGGTGGCCGCCGCCCCCTCGACGACCGTCTTCTCGATCTCGAGGAGGAGGAGGATGGCGTTGGCGATCTCCGCCTCGTCCACCACGACCACCTCGTCGACATACCGTCGCGCCAGCTCGTAGCCGAGGGCGCCCACGCGGCGCACCGCGATGCCGTCGGCGATCGTCGGGGCCGAGGCCAGGTCGGTGGGGCCGCCGGCCTCGAGCGCCCGCCGCATGGCCGGCAGCGCCGCCGCCTGCACCCCGATGACCTCGACGTGGGGGGCGCGGGCCTTGACGGCCAGCCCGACCCCGGCGATCAACCCGCCCCCGCCGACGGGGAGCACCACGGCGTCGAGGTCCGGCACCTGCTCGACGAGCTCGAGGCCGAGCGTTCCCTGGCCGGCGATGACGGCGGGATCGTCGAACGGATGGACGAACACCGCACCGGTGGCGGCCTCGCGCCGCCGGGCCTCGGCGTACGCCTCGTCGTAGTCCTGGCCGGAGAGGACGACCGTCGCCCCGTGGTGGCGACACCGGGTCACCTTGATGAGCGGCGCCCACTCGGGCATCACGATGGTGGCCGCGATGCCGAGGCGCTGGGCGTGGAAGGCGACGGCAAGCCCGTGGTTGCCGGCGCTCGCGGTGATGACCCCGCGGGCACGCTCGTCGGGCCCGAGCGCCAGGAGCTTGGTCAGCGCGCCGCGCTCCTTGAAGGAGCCGGTCATCTGGAGATTCTCGAGCTTGACGTGGCAGCGCGTCCCGGTCAGCTCGCCGAGCGTCTGCGACGCCGGGCAGGGCGAATAGTAGATCGCATCCCGGATCCGGGCGCGGGCGGTGTCGATGTCCGCGAGTGTCAGCACGCGGCCACCGTGCGGCCCGGGCCGATACCCGTCGCACCGGGTCGTCCTCGGCGCTCGGCACGCCTCAACGTATGCGGCATACGTCTCGGCGGGTTCTTCGGATTCGCGCGCCTCGGACGGCGGGGCCCCAGCCCCGCGACGTCCTGCGGCGCGCCTCGGTGCGCCTGCGTCCTACCGGTGCTCGGGTCGCGGCCCGGTACCGTCGCACGAACGATCTGCCGATCCGGATCATGGGGGCCACCGTAACGAATCGGGTGGGGGCTGTCAATGAATGGGAGGGGGCCGCGACGGCCCCCTCCCAGACCTCCCCAGGAGAAGGTTGCGCGGGCGAAGCCCGCGCTCGGTCCGACAGGCAGGCGATCAGCCGTCCTGGGCTATACTGCTGGCCATGGCCCAGCGGACCTCTCGCGGCCTGGTGGCGGCTCTCCTCGCGCTGGTCATCGGGGCCCTGCCGCCGGCGCCCGAGGCCACGGCGGCGCCGCTCCCGCCGGGGCTCTCCGGCGGCACCACGCGGGAGGCCGACCTCGCCCGCCTGGTGCGCGTCTTCGAGACGCGGGTGGCGATGGCCCGTCTCGGCGCCCTCGGCCTCACGCCGGAGGCGGCCTACGCGCGCCTGGCCCGGCTCGACGACGCCGAGCTCCACCGGCTGGCCCAAGCCCTGCCCGAGGTGGGACTCGGCGGGGAGGATGAGCGACCGCTCGAGGAAAAGCTGGGCATCATCCTGCTCTACGTGGTGGCGGTGCTGATCTTCGCCGGCCTCCTCTACTTCGCCCTGTCGGGCGGCGGGTTCTGACCCGGGCCGTGGCGGGATCGCGCCTTTCCGGACGCTGATCCGAGCCGAGGAGGAGGCATGCGGACCCTGCGGATCCTGACGGGTATCGGGGTGATGGCGGCCATCCTGGCGCTGGCCGTGGCCGGCGCCCGGCCGGGCGGCGCCCAGTCGCGGGAGATCGTCTTCTCGGGCTACGGGGGAGACTATGGCGAGCTGATGAAGAAGCTCGTCGTCGAGCCCTTCGAGAAGCGCTTCAACGCCAGGGTCGTCTATGACGCCACCGGCAGCTCGGCCCAGAAGCTGGCCAAGCTGCGGGCGACGCGGGACACCTACACCTTCGACGTCACCGTGCTTACCGGATACGACCTGCTGGCGGCGGGGCGCGAGGGGCTCATGGAGACCATCGGGCCCGAGAAGATCCCGAACCTGACGAAGCTGTACGACTTCGCGCAGAAGGAGGGCCAGGGCTGGGGGCCGGTCACGTCCGTGGACCCGCTCATCCTGCTCTACAACCGGGAGCGCGTCAGGCCGGCCCCCGACTCGTGGACGGTCATGTGGGACCCCAGGTACCGGGGGAAGGTCGCGGTCTCCCACGTGTCCGAGGGGAAGGGACTCTTTCTCCTGCTCATCGCGGCCTACATCGGCGGGGGCGATGAGAAGCGCATCGATCCCGGCTTTGCCAGGATCCGGGAGCTGGTGCCGAACGTCGGGGCCTGGCTGACCCTCTCGCCCCAGTACGTCCCGTATCTCCAGCGCGAGGACGTCTGGCTCACGCCCTACTGGAACGGGCGCGCCCAGTTGATGATCGACCAGGGCCTCCCGCTCGGCGCCGTCATTCCGAAAGAAGGCACCCTGGCGATCACCAACACCTTCGGGGTGCCGAAGAGCGCGCGCAACAAGACCCTGGCCTACGAGTTCGTCAACTTCTACCTCGCCGCGCCCCAGCAGGAGGCCTGGGCCCGGAAGATCTACTACACGCCGACCAACCGCGAGGTCACGCTGCCCGCCGAGTACGCGGGCCGTGTCGCCGTGGGCGCCGAGGCGATCGGCCGACTCCGCTTCCCCGACGAGGACCATCTGGCCAAGGCCCGCGGCGCCTGGGTCGAGCGCTGGAACAAGGAGATCTACGACGCCCTGAAGTACCAGAAGTAGGGGGTCCGCGTGCGGAAGCCCGGGCCGCCGGCCGCCTGGCTGGCGGCGCCGCTCACGGTGCTGCTCGGCGGCTTCTTTCTGGCGCCGCTCCTGCTGCTCCTCTCCCAGAGCCTGCGGCTGGTCGTGATCGGCCAGCCGGCCCCGGGGGGGCTGACTCTTCAGAACTACGTCCGCTTCCTGGCCGACCCCTTCTACCTCGGAACGCTCCGGGCCACGCTGGTGCTCGGCGTCTTCGTCACGGTGCTCGCCGTCGTGCTCGGCTACCCCGTGGCGTACGGCCTCGCCCGGGCCCGCCACCGCTGGAGGACGCTCCTTCGGCTGTGCGTGGTCGCCCCGCTGCTGGTGAGCGTCGTCATCCGGACCTACGGCTGGATCGTGCTGCTGGCCGGCAACGGCGTGGTGAACCAGACGCTCCTGGCCCTCCGGCTGGTCGACGAGCCGGTGAAGTTCATGTTCACCTACACGGGGGTGACCCTCGGCCTGGTGCACTTCGCGCTGCCGGTGGCGATCCTCTCGCTGGTCTCAGTCATCGAGGCCGTGGACCCGGCGCTCGAGGAAGCGGCCCGCGGGCTGGGCGCCGGCGCCTGGAGGACCTTCCTCCGGATCACGCTGCCGCTGACGCTGCCCGGCCTCGCCGCCGGCTCGATGCTCGTCTTCTCCCTCACCGTCGCCGCCTTCGTGACGCCGGCCCTGATGGGCGGTCCCTCGCTCATCGTCCTGTCCACGCTGATCTACCAGACCATGACCGTCACGCTGGAGTGGGGTTTCGGCGCGGCGGTGGCCACGATCCTCCTGGTCGTGGCCACCGGGCTCTTCCTGCTCTACCAGCGGCTGCTCGGCCTGGCCCGCGGTTCGGGACACTTCGCGTGACAGATCGTGGCCGATTCGTCCTGGGTGCGGTGAACGCGCTGATCTACGCCTTTCTGGTGGCGCCGATCCTGGTCGTGATCGTCGTGTCCTTCGGGGACGCCCCCTTCCTCCAGTTCCCGCCCGGCCGGCTCTCCCTCCGGTGGTACACAAGCCTCGGCGAGTATCCCGACTTCCTGGCATCCTTCGGGCTCAGCCTGGTCCTGGCCGCCACCAGCGCGGGCGCCGCCACGGTGGTGGGGACCATGGGGGCGTTCGCCCTCGCCCGCCATCGCTTCCGGGGCCGCGCGCTTCTGAGCGCCCTGGTGATGGCACCCCTGGTGCTGCCGGGGCTGATCACCGGGATCGCGCTCCTCCAGTTCTTCAGCCTCTTCCGTACCGAGCCGTCCTTCTTCCGCCTCTTCGTGGGCCACCTGATCGTCACCGTCCCCTACGTCGTCCGGTCGGTGGGGGCGGTCCTGGTCGGGTTCGACACGACGCTGGAGGAGGCGGCGCGCGGGCTGGGGGCCGGCCCCGTCACGGCGACGCGATTGATCACCCTGCCGCTCATCAAGCCGGGGCTGATCGCCGGCGCCCTGTTCGCCTTCATCCTGTCGTTCGACAACGTCGTCGTCTCCATCTTCCTGACCACGCCGCGACTGGTCCCGCTGCCGATCCAGATCTACAACTACGTGGAGTCGAGCGCCCGCCCCATCATCGCCTCGGTGTCGACGCTCCAGATCGTGGTGATCGTGGTGCTCGTGGTGGTGGCCGAGAAGCTCGTGGGGTTCAGCCGGTATGTGGGGGGCGCCGAACGATGACGCCCGCCCTCGAGCTCGTCGGCGTCCGGAAGCGCTACGGGGCGGTCACGGCGCTCCACGAGATCTCGCTGGCCGTCGCCGAGGGCGCGCTGGTCTTCCTGCTCGGTCCCTCCGGCTGCGGGAAGACCACGGCCCTCCGGATCATCTCCGGGTTCATCCCGCCGGACGGCGGGCGCGTCCTGATTCGCGGGGAGTCCGTCGAGGGCACTCCGCCCGAGCGCCGCGGCCTCGGGATGGTCTTCCAGCACCTGGCGCTCTTCCCGCACATGACCGTGTTCCAGAACGTGGCCTTCGGCCTGCGCATGCGTCGGGTCTCCGCCGACGCGCTCCGCCAGCGCGTGAAGCGGGCGCTCGACCTGGTCCAGCTCCGCGGCCTGGAAGGCCGCTACCCCCGGGCGCTCAGCGGGGGCCAGCAGCAGCGGGTGGCCCTGGCCCGGGCGGTCGTGATCGAGCCGGCGCTCCTCCTGCTCGACGAGCCTCTCTCGAGCCTGGACCTCAAGCTCCGCCTGGAGATGCGGGCCGAGATCCGCGCCCTCCAGCGGGCGCTCGGGATCACCACCCTCTTCGTCACCCACGACCAGGACGAGGCGCTGACCATGGCCGACGAGATCGTGGTGATGAACCAGGGTCGCATCGTGCAGATCGGCACCCCGGCCGCCCTCTACGAGCAGCCGGCGAGTCGCTTCGTGGCTCACTTCCTGGGGGAGTCGAACCTGGAGTCGGGCGCGATCGCGACGACGCTCGGCCCGGGCAGGTGGCGAGTGGACGCCGGCGGGCTCGAGGTCGTGGCGACCGGGGCGGGGGCCTGGCAGCCGGGCGACGCCGTGACGGTGGTCGTTCGGCCCGAGCGGGTCCGGCTCGACGCCGGTGAGCCCGGTGCGGTCCCTGGCGAGCCGAACGTCTTCCCGGTCAGGATCGAGGAGTGCATCTTCCGCGGTGCCCTGCGCCGGTACCGCGTGCGGCTGCCCCACGGCGGGCTCTGGAGCGTGGACGAGCCCGCCGGTGGCGCGCCCGTCCATGCGGTGGGTACGGATGTCCGGGTACGATGGCGGGCCGAGGACTGCCTGGCCGTCCCCGAGAGCTGAGAGACGGCGCCCCTCAGAAGGACAGGACGGGATCGGCTGTCCCCACCACGCACCAGCCGACGGGCATGAACGGCGTCGAGTGCGCGAAGCCGAGCCGCCCACGCCAGTCCATGAGGATCAGCCCCCCCTCCCCCCGGCCGTCGTCGCGGAGGATGTCCATGGCGACTTGCGCGGCCATCTCGGGATCGTCCAGCTCCTTCAGGATCTCGACCGCGGTCTTGGCGAGCACCGTCCGGATGAACGCCTCGCCATGTCCGGTCGTGGAGACACCGCCCAGACGGTCGTCGGCGTAGGTGCCACAGCCGATCAGGGCCGAGTCTCCGACCCGCCCGACGCGCTTGCCCGGGTAGCCCCCCGTCGAGGTGCCGGCCGCGATGCGCCCCCGGGCGTCGATGGCGACGGCCCCGACCGTGCCGCCCGGCGTGCCCGCCGCCGGCCGGCCCTGGAGCCGCTCGGCGAGCCGCGCCCGCTGCCGCTCGGTCACCAGGGCCGCCGGGTCGCAGAGGGACACGCCGCGCTCCCGCGCGAACGCCGCCGCCCCCTCGCCGACGAGGAGCACGTGGCGGCCGTCCTCCAGCACGCGGCGCGCGAGGGCGATCGGGCTCGGCACGCCCGCGACGGCGCCGACCGCGCCCGCCGCGAGGCGATCGCCTCCCATGATGGACGCGTCGCACTCGACGGTGCCGGCCTCGGTCAGGGCCGAGCCATAGCCGGCGTTGAGCCGGGGGTGCGCCTCCATGGCCGCCACGCCGGCCTCGACGGCGTCGAGGGCCGACGCGCCGGCCCGGAGCCGGCTCCAGCCGGCGATGAGCGCCGCCCGGAGCGCGGAGCGGTATTCCTCGCGGTCGCCGGGATCGGCGCCGGCGCCGCCGTGGACGATCAGCGCGGGCACCATGGCGTCACGGTACGAAGAGCCGAACGCGCTGTCAAGGATCGCCCCCCGCTCGGCCCACGAGGTCGACGTAGCCTCCGACCTGGGGGGAGGCAGGCCCGATCCGTTCGCCGAAAGGCGAACGGCCCGGCTTTGCCGGGAGGGCATTCTCCGGGGGGCGCAGCCCCCCTCCGAGTCCTGCTATACTCGCTGCCGCCTCGCCGGGATGACCTCCGGCTCGAACGCCCGCATGCCCCCGCTACTCGAGATCGAGGAGCTGACCGTGCGGTTCGGCGGTCTCGCCGCGCTCGCCGGCGTCAGCCTGCGCGTCGACGCCGGCGAGATCGTCGGGCTGATCGGCCCCAACGGGGCCGGGAAGACGACGCTCTTCAACGTCGTCACCGGCCTCCTCCGGCCCACTGGCGGCGCCGTCCGCTTCCACGGCGCTCCGATCACGCGGCTCCCTCCGTTCCGGATCTCCCGGCTGGGTATCGCCCGCACCTTCCAGCTCGTCCGGATCCTGCCCAGCCTCACCATCGCCCAGAACGTGCTCGTCGGCCTCCACTTCAGCGGACGCCGGCGCTTGGCCGGGCCGCCCGCCGAGGAGGTGCGGCGGCTGCTCGGGCTGGTCGGCCTCGAGGCGCGGGCCGAGGAGCCGGCCCGGGCGCTCCCGCTGGCCGATCGCAAGCGTCTCGAGATCGCCCGGGCCCTCGCCACCCAGCCTGACCTGCTGCTCCTCGACGAGGTCCTTTCCGGCATCCGGGCGGCCGAGGCGCGAGCGCTGATGGAGCTGATCCGCGCGATCCGGCAGGCCGGCACCACGATCATCATGATCGAGCACATCATGAAGGCCATCATGGCCCTGTCGGACCGCGTCGTCGTCCTGCACCACGGGGAGAAGATCGCCGAAGGCTCACCCGACGCGGTCGCCGCCACGCCCGCCGTCGTCCAGGCGTACCTTGGCGCCACCACCGCGGGCTGACCGGGTTCCCTCGCCGGCCCTGGCCCTGGCGTCCGTCCAGCGCCGCATCGTGGCCTGCCGGCGCTGCCCACGGCTGGTCGCGCACCGGCAGGCGGTGGCGGCCGATCCACCCCGCCGCTTCAGAGGCCAGCGCTACTGGGCGCGACCGGTCCCGAGTCTCGGATCGGTGGGAGCCCGGCTGCTCCTGGTCGGCCTGGCGCCGGCGGCCCACGGCGGGAACCGCACGGGGCGCATGTTCACGGGTGACGTCCCGGGAGGAAGCGGGGAGTGGCTCGCCCGGGCCCTCCACACTCACGGCTTCGCCACGCGGCCCAGCTCCCGCCACCGAGGCGATGGCTTCCGGCTCCTCGACGCGTACATCACGGCCACGATCCACTGCGCGCCCCCCGAGAACCGTCCGCTGCCCCGCGAGGTGGCCAACTGCTCGGAGTACCTCCGGGCCGAGCTCGGGCTCCTCCGGCGCGTGCGGGTGGTGATCGCCCTCGGCCGGGTCGGCTTCGACGCCTATCTGCGGAGCGCCCGGGTCCTCGGCTGGCCGGAGGCCCGCCCGCGCCCGCACTTCGCCCACGGGGCGGTGGCCTTCCTGCCCTGGGGCGTGACGCTCCTGGCCTCCTATCACCCCAGCCGCCAGAACACGCAGACCGGCAAGCTCACCTGGGCGATGTTCGAGGCCGTCTTCGCCGAGGCCCGCCGGCGGCTGGGATCCGCGCCCCTTCGGAAGAGCCCCTAGGTCATTTCGGGGGTTCTCGGAAGACCCCCGATACCCCCGGATTTTGCTCGCGCGCCGGGTCCTCATGAGCTACCATCCCCGGTATGGCGGCGACGGGAGGGCGCCGGCGAGGGGGCCTGGCTGCGTGCGCGCTCCTGCTCGGGCTCGCATCCGGGTGCGCGACGGACCGGCTGTGGACACCCGGACGAGGTGAGATCCTCCAGCGGATCCTTCCGAGTTCGGTTCAGGTCGTCCTCGAGCAGGACGGCCGCCGGTTCCGGACGGGCTCGGGCGTC
>DASYQW010000290.1 GCA_036005065.1 Candidatus Methylomirabilota bacterium
AAGGCCGTGATGAGCATCCAGTAGAAGGGGAAGAGCGTTCCCACCACGAAGAGCGCGAGGGGGATGTAGAAGAAGACCCACTTGCGCCAGTGCGCTCCTTCGACCATCCCGGCCCCCGACCCGGCCTTCCGCCTCACGTGACCCGCCTGAGTCCGGCGTGATAGCCGTGTGGTGCGGGGCCAAGTAACGAGCATAGCGAGGACGCAGGGAGGAGGCCCGCCGAGGCGTATGCCGCATACGTTGAGTCGGGCCGACGACCGAGGACGAAGCTAGGCGAAGGTAACCCTGATCGGCAAGAAATGGGTGGGCCATGAGCCCTTCTTACCCTCTCCCTCCCACAGGAGGGAGAGGGAGCGGATAGAAGCGGAGATAATTGGCCCCGCACTAGGCGCCCTCGACGCGGCGGATATACCACAGCTGCGCCACGACGATGAAGAACAGGATGGGGAACATCGCGAGGGAGGCCGCGGCACCTTCGCCCAAGAGCCCGGTGGCGATCCCGATCTGATAGGCATAGGTGGCGAAGAGATGGGTCGAGTTGGCCGGGCCGCCGCCGGTCAGCACGTACACGAGCTGGAAGTCGGCGAACGTCTGGATGACCGAGAAGAGGGTCACCACCATCGTGACCGGCAGGAGGAGCGGCCAGGTGATCCGCCAGAAGCGGTGCCAGGCGTTGGCCCCGTCGATGGCCGCGGCCTCGTGCAGCTCCGGATTGACCGTCTGGAGCCCGGCCAGGAGCGTGATCGCGTAGAACGGCATGCCCCGCCAGACGTTCACGATGATGACGGACCCCAGGGCCAGGGTCGGATCGGTCAGCCAGCCGATTCGGGTCTGGATGACGCCGAGATGGTAGAGGCTCCAGTTGAGCACGCTGAAGGTGGGGTCGAACATCCACTTCCAGGCGAAAGTCGAGAGCACGGTCGGGATGATGAAGGGGAGCAGCATCGAGGCCCGGACCAGGCGCTTGCCCTTGAAGTGGCGGTTCAGGAGGAGCGCCAGCCACATGCCGAGGACGAGCTTCCCGACGGTGGCGATCGCCGTGTAGACGAACGTGTTGTAGGCGGCCTGCTGGAAGATGGTGTCGTTCCAGATCTTGGCGAAGTTCCCGAGCGCGACGAACACCCCGGGATTGCCGACGGTGGCGCTGGTGAGGGAGAGCCAGACGCCTTTGACGAACGGGTAGGCGATGAACAGGGCCAGCAGGACCACGGTCGGGACGAGGAGGAGGACCCCGAGGACGCGCTCGTCTTCGAGGAGGCGGGCCACCGTCCCCATGCGGGGCGCGGCCCGCGGCAGGGCCGCGAGGCCGGCGGTCGCCTCGCCCGCCTGGCCGACGCCGCCGGCGATTGGCTTCAGGCGCCCATCAGCCATGCGACGTCCCGCCGGCCCGCGACCGGATCACCGGAAGACGCGCTCGAGCTCCGGTTCGGCCCACCTCGGCGACTCCTCAGGCTCTCGGACATGCTGGGGAAGGCGCACTCCGATTCTACCGCCGGATGCGTCGCGGGTGCAGCCCCGGGATACCCGTAGGCCCGGCCGGCCTATCCGTAGATCTTCCGGAGCTCGCCCTCGGCCCACTTCACCGCCTCTTCGGCCGGCATGCCCTGGATGGCCTTGGCATACATGTCGACGACGACGTACTTCGAGTATCCTTCCGAGGCCTTGGCCGATGGCGGCCCGGCATACCCGAAGACGCGGAAGGCGCGGGCGGCGGTCCGGAACGGCAGCATGACCGGGTCCTGCTCCCACATCTTGTGCTTCTCCCAGTCGGTGGTCGCCCCGACGCTGAACCCCTTCTGGGCGACGAACCAGGGCTCGAAGTGCTCCTTCGAGTGGAGCCACTTGAGGAAGTCCTTGGCGAGCTTCTGGTTCTTCGAGTAGCCCATGATGGCGTGGTGGAACGACGTGTGGTAGTGGTAGGTGCCGGCCGGGCCGGCCGGGTTGGGAGCGTGGAGGATGTCGGTGTGCATCAGGGCGCCGGTCTCCGTCTTGTACTTGTCCTTGTTCCGCAGCGACTCGACATAGATCGAGGCGCCGTTGATGGTCGCCGCGATCGTCCCCGAGAGGAAGGCCCGGTTGTTGTTGGTGTCGTCCCAGGCGAGCCCGCCCTCGTCGCAGGCGTCCTTCCAGAAGCCCACGAAGAACTTCACGGACTCGACCGTCTCCTTGGAGTTGATGGCGACGGTCCGGCCGTCCTTCTCGACCTCCTTGCCGCCCCACGCCCACATGGCCGGGTACCAGAAGGTGGGCGCATCGCCGAAGGTGTGGCCGGCGGTCTGGCCGATCGGGTAGCCCTTGGCCTTGAGCTTCTTGCCGACCTCGCGGTACTCCTGCCAGGTCTTCGGGAACTCCTTGGCCCCGACCGACTCGAAGAGCGACTTGCGGTAGGCGATCTGGCCCCCGACGATCGAGTGGGGAACGGCCCGCCAGACCCCGTTGACCCGGTCGAGGTCCTGCGTGACCGGATAATAGCCGCCCTGGGCCTTCCCGATCGCGTCGACGACGTCGCCCACGTCCACCAGGCTCTTCTCGTAAAGGTGCGCCCAGTTGTGGAGCAGGTGGAACATGTCGGGGCCGCTTCCCGACGAGATGGCGGCGGTGATCCGCGGCTGGATGTCGTTGGCGTTGATGCGTTCCAGGGTGATCTGGGCGCCCAGCGCCTTCCCGGCCTCGTCCATCTGCTTGGTGAGCACCTCGTCGGCGGCCGGCACGAAATCGACCCAGCGCACGAGATGGAGCCTGGCGCCCTGGGCATAGGCCGGCGCCCGCCCGGCGTCCAGGATCCCCGCGAGTCCGGTGGCTGCCGCCGCTCCGCCCGCCACCTTGATGAACGACCGCCGGTCCATGCTCGTGTCCATGAGGCCTCCCTTGTCGGTAGGGGCTGGGCCGAGGCCCCGGGCGCGCCCCGCGGGCGCACCCGGAGCCGCGACCGTTCAGGTCAGGCGTAGATCTTCTTGAGCTCGCCCTCGGCCCACTTCACCGACTCCTCGGCCGCCATGCCCTGCACGGCCTTGGCGTACATGTCGGTGACGATGTACTTGGTGTAGACCTCGGTCGCCTTGGCCGAGAACGGCCCCGCATAGCCGAAGGCGCGGGCGAAGCCCGACGCCGTCCGATACGGCTTCATGGGCGGGTCGAGCTTCTCCCACATCGGGTGCTGCTCCCAGAACTTGTTGGACCCGACCGAGTAGCCGGCCTCGATCTGGAACCATTTCCCGAACTGCTCTTTGGAGTGCATCCACTTGAGAAAGTCCTTGGCGATCGGCTGGTTCTTCGAGTACTTCATGACCGCGTGGGCGAAGGGGACGTGATAGGAGAACTGGCCCCCCGGCCCCCCGGGCAACGGGAAGTGGTCGAGGTGCTTCCACATCTGGTCGCCCTTGTCGGTCTTGTACTGGTCGGGCTTGCGCTTGGCCTCGATGTAGATGGAGGCGCCGTTCAGGGTGGCCGAGATCGTCCCCGAGAGGAAGGCCCGGTTGTTGTTGGTGTCGTCCCAGGCGAGCCCGCCCTCGTCGTAGGCGTCCTTCCACATCGCCACCAGGAACTTCACCGATTCGATGGTCTCCTTCGAGTTGATGGCGACGGTCTTCCCGTCCTTCTCGACCTCCTTGCCGCCCCACGACCAGAGATACGGGTAGCTGAAGGTGGGCGCGTCACCGAAGGTGTGGCCCAGGGTCTGGCCGAACGGGAACCCCTTGGCCTTGAGTTTCTTGCCGGCCTCGCGGTTCTCCTGCCAGGTCTTGGGCGCCTTGGCTCCGGCCTCCTCGAAGAGATCCTTGCGGTACACGACGGCGTTGCCGACCACGCCGTAGGGGAGGGCCAGGTACTGCTTCCCGATGAGGGCCGCCTGCTTGGAGAGCTCGTAGTAGGCGCCCTGGTCCTTCTCCTTCCAGGCGGCCAGGTCGCTCAGGTCGGTGCAGCCCCGCTGGTAGAGGTGCGTCCAGTTGTGGAGCATCTGGATGATGTCGGGGCCGTTCCCCGACTCGATGGCCGCCGTGATCCGCGCCTGCATGTCGTTGGCGTTGATCCGCTCGAGCGTGATCTCGGCCCCGAGCTGCTTGCCCGCCTCGCCGACCTGCCGGGTCAGCTCCTCGTCGCCGGCGGGCACGAAGTCGACCCAGTGCAGGATGTGGACCTTCTTGGCCTGCGCCCAGGCCGGCGCCCGTCCCGACTCGAGGATGGCGGCCATTCCGGCGGCCGCGGCGGCCGTGGCGGCCGTGGCGCCGCCCGTCACCTTGAGGAACGTCCGGCGCCCGATCTCGGTGCGCCCCCGCGGATCCCGATGCTCGCTCTGCGTGTCCATGCCGTGCCTCCTCAGGCTTGCGAAGTACGAGGTGCCAACCGCTCAGAGCGGCCGAAGGCCGTACAACGTAGCGCCCGGGACGGGAAGCCGTCCCGAATGACGCATGATGAGGCGAGGGTCAGGGAACCACTCACTGAGGGTTGAATCCCGACCACATCAGGCAGGGATTGGAAACTTACATAGCATCCCCTACGGCCCCTGTCAACCGGAAAAACGTCGAGGAGTCGGCAGTTTCGGCTCTCCGCGCCATTTCCGGACGCGGAGGGGACGCAGCCTCCTCCGGATGAACTCAGCGCCCGCCCGCGAACGCCGGGAGCGGCCGGGGTGGGCGGAGGGCGAGGGCGACGGCGATCGCCGCGGTGCCGATCAGGGTGCTCGACAGGTAGAGACTCCAGTAGGAGCCGAGGAGGTCGAACAGGACGCCCCCGGCGTAGGCCCCGAGCCCCATCCCGATGGCCGAGAGGAAGAAGATTCCGCCAAAGGCCGTCCCGATGATCCGCTCGCCGGAGAACTCCCGCGCCACCAGCGCGTAGAGGGGCATGACGCCCCCGTAGGTGAACCCGAAGGCGAGGGCCACCAGGAGGAGCGACACCTCCTGCCGGGCGACGAGATACGTCGAAAGGGTCGCCGCCTGCAGGGTCAGCATCCCGACCAGGGCGGGCTTGCCCCCGATCCGATCGGCCAGGAGCCCGCTCCCGATCCGTCCGGCGACGCTGGTCGCCCCCGAGAGGCCGAGCATGAGGGCGGCGGGCATCTTGTCCACTCCGAGGTCCATGGCGTGCGCAACCATGTGGAAGATCGGCCCCGAGTGCGCCGCACAGCAGCCGAAGTGCACGAGGCTGAGGAGCCAGAAGGCCGGATGGCGGAGCGCCTCGCCGGGCGCCATGCCACGCGCCGCCGCCGGCCCGCTCGCGCCCGCCGCGGACGCCCCGTACGGCTCGAGGCCCAGATCGGCCGGCCGGTCGTAGAGCCACCGCACGGCCACGAGCGCGACCGCCCAGATCAGGGCGCCGAACAGGGCGAACGTCGCCCGCCAGCCCAGGGCGGTGATCAGGGCACGGGCCAGCGGCGCGATGACGAGGAGGCCCAGGCCCATGCCGGCCGAGACGAGGCCGAGGGCGAGGCCGCGACGGGCGGCGAACCACCGCGTCGCCGTCGCCGACAGCGGGACGTAGAAGGCGCTGGAGCCGGCCGCCCCGAGGATGCCGAAGGCGACGTAGAGCTGCCAGGCGGACGCCACCTGACTGGAGAGGAGCATGGCCGCTCCCAGGAGCCCGGCACCGGCGGTGACGACGCGGCGCGTCCCGATCCGGTCGGAGAGCGTGCCCCAGACGAAGGCCCCTACCCCGAAGATCAGCCAGTTGACCAGGGCCACGCCCGAGATCAGCGTGCGGCTCCAGCCGAAGGCCTCCTCGAGCGGCTTGAGGAACACGGCGAGCGAGAAGGTGATACCGACGCCCACGGTGATGATCAGCATGGCGGCGGCCAGGACCACCCAGCCGTAGAAAAATCGAAGGGGGGCTGCGCCCCCCTCCGAGCCGCCCCCCGGGGTTGCGCGGGCGGAGCCCGCGCTCGGAGCGCTTCGGTCAGGACGCGGGGCGAGGTTCAACGGTGTTCGGTGTCGGTGAGCGGCGCGAGGGTTGGTCACACGCGGTCCCAGCGCGCCGCGAGGGCGGCCGCGGCCGTCTCGACGAGCCGGCGAGCATCCGGGCCGAACGCCGCCGGCTGGTCCGAGTCGAGGTCGATCTCCCCGAATACCTGCCCGCGGTTGCCGAGGATGGGCACCACGAGCTCCGAGCGCGTCGTGAGCGAGCAGGCGAGGTAGCGCGGGTCTTCCCGGACGTCGTCCACCACGATGGTCCGCCGCTCCCGGGCGGCGGCGCCGCACAGGCCCTGGGAGAGCGGGATCCGGGTGTGCGGGGTCGGCTTCCCGATCTCGTTGTGAAGGACGAGCGTGGCGCCGTCCAGGAGGTAGATCCCGACCCAGTCGGAGCGCTCGGCCGAGTCCGCCAGTCCCGACACGGTCGCTCGCAGCGCATCGTCCAGCGTCGGAGCGGCGTCGATCGCGTGGACCAGGCGGTCGGCGAGGGCGTGGTCGGCCGACGTCATGGGGTGGAGTATACACCGTCGCCCGCGGCGTCATGCCCACGGCGGGCGGCGCGGCTCGCGCGCGCCAGCGAGAAGCGCGAGCGCCGCGAGCATCGCCCCGGCCAGCCCATACCACCCCCAGTCGTAAACGCCCAGCCGATCGACGGCCAGGCCGAAGAGGGGCGGCCCGGCGATGACGCCGACGGACGAGACCGCGAGACAGAGGCCCACCGCGGTGGCGGCCGAGTCTCGGCCGGCGATCTCCGCGAGGAGCGTGTGGTGAACTCCGTTCCAGCCGATGCCGGTCAGCCCGAAGCCGAGCGCCAGTCCGGCCAGCAGCACCGGCGGCGTCCCGGGGGCGAGCCAGGCGGTGGCCACGCACAGGACGGCAGTCGCGGCTCCGGCCAGGAGCAGCACGATGAGTCGCCGCCCGCCGAAGAGCCGATCCGAGAGGACGCCGAAGAAGACCCGCCCGATCGCCCCGGCGACCTGGGCCTGGCCGAGGACGACTCCGGCGGCGACGGCCGACAACCCGACCACCTCGCTCAGGTAGAGCGGCACGTAGCTGATCCACGACACCTGGACCGCGGCGAAGAGGAGCGTCGCCAGCGACACGAGCCAGATGGCGCGGCTTTCGAGGACTCCGCGGACGCCCGGCTGGCTCCGCGCCGGAACGCCGTCCGCGCCGTCCCCCTTCGGCTCGCGGTACCCGCAGCCGGCCAGCGCCGCGCTGGCAGCGATCAGCAGGGCGGCGACGCCGAGGGCACCCCGCCAGCCCAGCCGGCCGGCCACGGATGGGAGGAGCAGCGCCCCGAGCGCGCCGCCGAGGGGAAAGCCCGCCTGCTTGACGCCGACCACGGTGGCGCGGCTCCGGGCGGGGAACCACACGAGCACCCCCTTCGTCGACGTCGGATTCACGGCGCCGAAGCCGACGCCGGCCAGGCCGACGGCGGCCATCAGCGCTCCGTAGCCCGGCGCCAGCATCATGAGCGCGAAGCAGCCGGCCGCGATGCCTTGTCCACCGGCAAGCGTCCAGCGGACGCCGAGGCGGTCGGCCAGCCAGCCGGCCGGAAAGGAGGTGAGGACACCACCGACGTAGAAGGCCGAGAGGAAGGCGCCGGCTTCTTGTCGCGTGAGTCCGAGATCGGCGCGGATCAGCGGGGCCAGGGTGGGAAGTCCGAGCGCCCCGATATTCGCCGCCGTCTGGACGCCCATGATGAGCGCCAGCACGACGAACCGGTAGCGCGACGCGGCGGCTTCGGGGATCACAAGCTGAGCGCGACCTGGAAGCCCTCGTGGTAGGCCTCTTCCAGGCCGCGGGGCGCGAGGCAGTCACCCACCCGATAGGCTTCGAGGCCGGCGGCGACGAGGGCGTGATAGAGCCCGTCGCGCGGTCGCCCGCCCAGGTCGTGGACGAGCGTGTCCACCCCGTCGAGGCCCCATTCCTCCCCGGTGAAGCAGTCGCGCAGCACGGCGGCCCCGGCCGACAGACGGACGACCTCGGCGCCGGTGACCGCGCGCACGCGACCCGCCCGCAGTCGCCGCTCCACGACCGGACGCGTGCTGTAGTCGATGTTGGTGTGGGGCGATAGCGTGATGCGGTTCCGGAGGGTCAAGGCCTTCCCGAGGGCGAGGGGCGAGAACAGGCGCGGGAAGCGTGGCGAAGCCGGCGGCTCACCTGTCACGGAGCTCACGGGCCCGGATGGTAGCAGATCGCGGTTCGGTGGGCTAAAGCTGGTCCGGCGACGAGCCGAACCGCGGTGGGGGGGTCGCCATGAGGCATCACGTGTGGCCCACCTCCACTTCGACGACCGGCTGTGCTATTTCGTGCCGGCCCCCGACCGCCGCCGCGAGGAGCCGCTTAGGCACGCGCGTCGGGAGTGCTGCCGAGCGGATGCCAGACCGCGCGGGGTGCCGAAGCGCGCCGAGCGCGGGCTTCGCCCGCGAAACTTTCCTGGGGGAGGTCTCGGAGGGGGCCGTCGAGGCCCCCTCCGACTAGAAGGAGCGGATCAGCCGCTCGACCCGCTCGTCGTGGGCCTGGAAGGGGTCCTTGCAGAGGATGGTCTCGCGCTCCGGGTCGTTGAGCTTCAGGTAGACCCAGTCGACGCGATAGTCCTTCCCCTTGAGGTTGGCCCGCCGGATAAACTCCCCCCGCAGCCGGGCGCGGGTGGTCTGGGGCGGGATGTGCTTGGCCTGCTCGATCGCCTCGTCGGTGGCGAGGCGCTCGACCATGTCGTTCCGGGCCAGGAGGTAGTAGAGCCCGCGGTCGGGCCGGATGTCGTGGTACTGGAGGTCGATCAGCGACACCCGGGGGTCGCGCCACGACAGCCGGTGCTTCGCCATGTAGGTCTCGATGAGGTCCTTCTTGATCACCCAGTCCACGTCCCGGCTGCACGACATCGGATCGGACTCGAGGCGATCGAGGAGGTCGCCCCAGCGCTCGATGATGTCCCGGGTGACAGGGTCGGGTTCCTGGTGCTCGTAATAGGCGCGCGAGGCCTCGAGATACTCGCGCTGGATCTCGAGCGCGGTCAGGGAGCGGCCGTCCTTGAGCTTGACCGTCTCCCGGAGCCCGGGATCGTGCGAGATGTCCCGGATGGCCTGGACCGGCGACTGCAAGCTGTAGTCCCGATCGAAGTAGCCGTCCTCGATCATGTCGAGCACGACCGCCGTGGTGCCGACCTTGAGATAGGTCGCGACCTCGGACATGTTGGAGTCGCCCACGATGACGTGGAGCCGGCGATAGCGCTCGGCGTCGGCGTGAGGCTCGTCGCGGGTATTGATGATCGAGCGCGACGACGTCGTCGCCCCCGAGATCTCCTGACAGATGTGCTGGGCCCGCTGGCTCAGGCAGTAGTGGAAGCCGCGCGGGGTCTGGAGGACTTTTCCGGCTCCGGCGAAGATCTGGCGGGTGACGAAGAAGGGAATCAAGGCCTCGGCCAGCCGCTGGAAGGAGACGTCCCGGGACACCAGGTAGTTCTCGTGGCACCCGTACGAGTTCCCGGCCGAGTCGGTGTTGTTCTTGAAGAGCAGGATGTTCCCGGAGATGCCGTCCTCGCGCAGGCGCTTCTCCGCCTGGTGCAGGAGGTCCTCCACGATCCGCTCGCCGGCCTTGTCGTGGACGCAGAGGTCCATGATGTCGTCGCACTCGGGGGTGGCGTACTCCGGGTGGAACCCGGTATCCAGGTAGAGGCGGGCCCCGTTTTCCAGGAAGACGTTGGCGTTGCGCGCCCCGGGGATCACCTTCTCGAACAGGTAACGCGCCACGTTGTCGGGCGACAGTCGACGCTGCCCGTTGAGGGTGCAGGTGAGGCCGTACTCGTTCTCGAGCCCCATGATTCGACGCTTCATGGTCTCCCCGTCGAGCGGTCGGCCGCCCCGGCTCCCGTGTCTGGTTGCCCTTCGCCGCGCCCGAGCTGTGCCCGGAGCTCGGCATCCGCGATGCGCCGGAACTTGCGGCGCTCCCGGTTCCGGTCGAGGACGGCGACTTCCAGATCGCGCTCCGTGAGCGTCTTGTTCTGGGTCACCGTCAGGGACCGGACCCCTAGCTGGATGGCCTCCGCAAGACTCATGCCGTCCCGATAGTGATCCTTCAGGAAGCGTCGGATCTCCTCGGCCTGCCCGCCCATGGCCGCGTAGTGGAGCTCGTCCTCGATCGTCCCGTCGTAGAGGATGTGGTACATCTCGTTCTTGCCGTTCGGCCCATCGCCGACCTCGACCACGAGCACCTCCACCTCGAACGGCTTGATGCCCTCGGTGAAGATGTTCCCCAGCGCCTGGGAATACGCGTTGGCCAGCGCCTTGGCGGTGACGTCTTCGCGGTGGTAGGAGTAGCCCTTGATGTCGGCGTGTCGAACGCCGGCGATGCGCAGATTCTCGAACTCGTTGTACTTGCCGACGCCGGCGAAGGCGATCCGGTCATAGATCTCGGAGATCTTGTGGAGGAGGGTGGAGGGGTTCTCGGCCAGGAGCAGGATGCCGTCCCGGTACTCCGCGGCGATCATGGAGCGGCCGCGCGCGATGCCCTTGCGGGCATACTCGGCCTTGTCCTTCATCATCTGCTCGGGCGAGACGTAGTAGGGCAGCGGCATCGGAACGACCCCTACCGGTTCCCCGAGCTGCCGTGCGCGTTCGCCGCACGGCGCGCGGCCAGCACGGCGTCGAAGTGCTCCCGGACCTCGGGCTCGGCGACCTCCTCGAAGCCGGTCCGGGTGATGACCTTGATGGACGGGTAGATCCCGTGGATGGGGTCCGGTCCCCCGGTGCCCACGTCTTCCTCGGCCGCGTCCACCAGCGCCTCGGCCGCCATGCGCAGGGCCTCGCCGCGGGAGCAGGCGGAGCGATAGAGCTTCTTGAGGGTCGTCCGGGCGTCTTTGCCGCCGGAGCCGGTGGCGTAGTAGTCGATCTCCTCGTAGCGGCCGCCGGTGACGTCGTACTTGAAGATGCGGCCCTCGCCCCGCTTGAGGTCGAAGCCGGCGAAGATCGGGATGACGACGAGCCCCTGCATCGCGGCGGGCAGGTTCATCCGGATCATCTGGGCGAGCTTGTTGGCCTTGCCTTCGAGGGAGAGCCCGTCCCCCTCGACCTTCTCGTAGTGCTCGAGCTCGGTCTGGAACAGGCGGGCCATCTCGATCGACGGTCCGGCGGCGCCCGCGATGGCGATCGCGGAGTAGTCGTCGGCCTTGTAGACCTTCTCGATCCGGCGGTGGGCCACCTGATACCCCTCGGTGGCCTGGCGGTCCCCGGCCACCACCACCCCCTCGGCGTAGCGGACGGCGAGGATCGTGGTGCCCACCGGCACCCCGGGCGCGCCGTGGGCTTCGGGCGAGACGGCCGACAGCTCCCGGCGGGCGAGGACCGAGAAGTACTCCGGCGAATGGCCGCGGAAAATGTCGACGAAGCTCGCGTTGAGATAGTTCCCGAAGAGGGCCTGCCACCGATCGTGCATGGGGGTATCTCCGAAGGGCATTATAGCAGGGCGCCGCTTCCTGGCCGGCGACGCACGATCCGGGTCAGGGTCAGACCACGGAGGGCTTGGAGATGTTGCGGAGCAGGTCCCGGGCGGTGGGAGACTCTTCGAGCAGCTGGCGGACGAACACCTCGGTCCCGCGGAGCGGCTCGAGCATGAAGATCTTCTTCAGGGGGCCTTCCTTGAGGTCGAAGATGATCGAGTCCCAGGAGGCGGACACGATGTCTTCCGAATAGCGCTGGAGGCACATCCCCCTGAAGTAGGCCCGCGTGTCCTTGGGCGGGTCGTGGATGGCCTTGGTGATCTCGTCGTCGCTGGTGATCCGCTCGACGGCCTCGGAATCCTCCAGCTTGTAGAACAGCCCCTTGCCGGGCCGGATGTCGTGGTACTGGAGATCGATCATCGCCACTCGGGAGTCCGTCCAATCGAGGTCGTGCTTGGCGATGTAGTTCTCGAGCAGGTCCCGCTTGATGACCCAGTCGAGCTCCCGGGAGAGGGTCATCGGATCCTGCTCCAGGCGATCCAGGACGTACTCCCAGCGGACCAGGACGTCCTTGGTGACCGTGTCCAGCTCCCGATCGCGGTAGTAGCGATGGGCCAGCTCCAGGAACTCCCGCTGGAGGCCGACGGCCGTGACGGTGCGGCCGTCCTTGAGCCGGAGGGGCGCCCGGCACGCCAGGTCGCGCGAGACCTGGCGGAAGGACTGCACCGGGTTCTCCAGCGCGAGGTCCCGGTCGATGAAGTCGTCCTCCAGCATGGAGAGGACGATCCCGGTCGTTCCCACCTTGAGGTAGGTGGTGAGCTCCGACATGTTGGCGTCCCCGACGATCACGTGAAGCCGGCGGTACTTCTCGGGGTCGGCGTGCGGCTCGTCCCGCGTGTTGATGATGGGCCGCGAGTGCATCGTCTCCAGGCCGACCTCGGTCTCCAGGAAGTCCGCTCGCTGGGAGATCTGGTAGGGGGTGTACTCGAGGTTGTTCTCGGAGCCCACCTTCCCGGCGCCGGTGAAGATCTGCCGGGTCACCAGGAACGGCATCAGGTGCTGGACGATCCGGGTGAAGGGGCAGCGGCGGTCCATGAGGTAGTTCTCGTGGGTGCCGTAGCTGTTTCCCTTCATGTCGGTGTTGTTCTTGTAGATCAGGATCCGCTGCTCGGGCGGGGACACGGCTTCCGCCCGCATGCGAGAGATGTTGAGGACGCGCTCGCCGGCCTTGTCCCAGATGACCAGGTCCCGCGGGTTCGTGCACTCGGGGGTGGAGTATTCCGGATGGGCGTGGTCCACGTAGTACCGCGCGCCGTTGGAGAGGATCAGGTTGATGAGGCGCGACTCCTCCTTGGAAGGCAGCTCCTTCTCCTCGGCGTACTCGAACCCTCGGGCGTCCCGGAGCGGGCTCTCCGCTTCGTAGTCCCAGCGGATGCGCGCCGTCCGATACGTCTCATACGAGTTGATGAGGAGCAGCGAGGAGAGGATCGGGTTGAAGTCCGGCTGATTCCGGACCGTGATCCCGTACTCCGTCTCGATGCCCATCACCTTGGGGATGGCCATGCCGTCCTCGAGTCGCCGGTCCGCGCCTCCCGGTCACAGGGCCGGTCCCACCCAGGGGAGCCGGGCGCGGCCGAACGCTCACAGAAAAAGGGTGAGGGCAGCGCGGACGCCACCCTCACCCCTTCGTCTACAGGTATTGCCCGGTCGTGATCCGCTCCACCGGGCGGGTCTTCTCCTTGCCCTCGCCCATCAGCGGCTTCACGTACACGATGCGCTCGCCCTTCTTGCCCGCGATCTTCGCCCAGTCGTCGGGGTTGGTCGTGTTCGGCAGATCCTCGTTCTCCTTGAACTCCTCCCGGACTGCCGTCAGCAGGTTCTCCAGCATGATGCCCTTCTCGCCCGAGGAGATGTAGCGCTTGAGGGCGAGCTTCTTCGCCCGCCGGACGACCGATTCCATCATCGCCCCCGAGGCGAAGTCCTTGAAGTAGAGGATCTCCTTGTCGCCGTTGGCGTAGGTGACCTCCAGGAAGCGGTTCTCGTCGGACAGCGCGTACATCTCCTCGACCGCGGTGTTGATGAGCTGCTGAATGACGAGCCCGATGTCGCCGCCGTGCGCGCGGAGCTCCTGCTCGTGGATCGGGACGTCCGGCGTCAGATACTTCGCCAGGATCTCGACCGCGGCCGCCTTGTCGGGCCGGTCGATCTTGATCTTCACGTCGAGCCGCCCGGGGCGGAGGATGGCCGGGTCGATGAGGTCCTGTCGGTTCGAGGCCCCGATGACGATCACGTTCTTCAGGCCCTCGACGCCATCGATCTCGGCCAGGAGCTGGGGGACGATGGTGGTCTCGACGTCCGAGGAGATCCCCGAGCCCCGCGTACGGAAGAGCGCGTCCATCTCGTCGAAGAAGACGACCACCGGCACGTCCTCGGCCGCCTTCTCCTTGGCCTTCTGGAAGATCTCGCGGATCTTGCGCTCCGTCTCGCCAACGTACTTGTTCAGGAGCTCGGGGCCCTTGATGTTCATGAAGTAGCCCTTGATCTTTTCCCCGCGCTTCTCCGAGACCTTCTGGGCGAGATTGTTGGCCACGGCCTTGGCGATCATCGTCTTGCCGCAGCCCGGCGGCCCGTAGAGGAGGACGCCCTTCGGGGGCGTGAGCTTGTGCTCCTTGTAGTAATCGGCGTAGAGATACGGCAGCTCCACGGCATCGCGGATCGTCTCGATCTGCTGCCCGAGCCCGCCGATGTCCTCGTAACCGATGTCGGGCACCTCTTCCAGGACCAGGTCCTCGACCTCGCCCTTCGGAAGCCGCTCGAGGAGGTAACCGGACTTGCCATCCATGAGGACGTGGTCACCGACCTTGAGCTTCGTGAGGCGGAGAGGCTCGGCGATGATCGCCACCTTCTCTTCGTCCGCACGGAGCGTGACGACGGCCCGGCCCTCGTCGAGGACGTCCTTGAGGATGACCACTTCGCCCTGGATCTCGTAGCCGGCCGTCTCGATGACGTTGAGCCCCTCATTCAGCACGAGCTCCTGGCCGGGCTTGATCCCCTCGCGCTTGATGGAGGGATGGAGGTTCACCTTCACCTTCCGCCCCGCCGAGAGGATGTTCACGGTGCCGTCCTCGTTGGGCGAGAGGAAGACGCCGTAGGTCGAGGGCGGGGCGCAGAGCTTGTCCACCTCCTCCTTCAGGGAGGTGATCTGCTCCCGGGCCTCGTAGAGGGCATTGACGAGCTTCTCGTTCTGGTTGAAGGCCTGCACCAGCTGGCGGTTGGCCTCGCGGAGCTTGTTCTCGAGGATCATCGACTCCTTGGGGGCATCCTCGAGCTTCTTCCGGAGGTGGACGGTCTCCGACTCCAGCGACCGGATGTAGGCCTGGAGGTCCTGGATCTGGATCTCGTACTCGGTCAGCCGGCGGCGGTACGCGGACTCGGTCATCGGCAGGAACTTGGACAGGCCCTTCACCCCCTCCGATTCACGGGGCGGATTACCCTTCTTTTCGAACTCTTTCATGGCCTCCCATTCCTTTCGTGAGCCAACCGCCCCGCTCACGGCGCCCCGACGGGACCCCGCCTCCGCAGTGCCCCCGTTAGGCCGAGCAAGTATAGGCAGTCGCAAAAAAGATTGTCAAGAATATTGGGTCAATACACGCCACCGCTGCGCCTCATCGTGTCTCACGCTCAAGCACCTACCCTCGAGTGTGCAACGTCGGTGCCAGGGAGATCCCCGCCCCGCGGGCCGCTCTCGTGGGTCCCCGTGTCACTCCCGCGTCCGGCCGCGGACTCGTCCGGGCAATTCATGCCGATCGGTGCGCCAGGAGATGCACGCGCCACTCTGTCCTAGAAACGTGGATCGCGCCCCGGCGGCTCCCGCGGTCCCATCTGGGCGCCGCCGAGGCGACGGACCTCACCTCCTCATCTATAATCGGCGCATGACCCACGCCCCTCGCGCCAGCCGCGTCCCCGCCGGCCGCCGGCTCGGGTGGCGATGCGCGGCGGTGGCGCTCCTGGTGCTCATCGTCGCGGAAGCCAGAGGCGGAACGAGCCCCTCCGGCGAGCTGCGGGTCGGGGTGGCCCAGCTTCCCGCGACCCTCGATCCGACCGCCGTGACCACCGGCCCCGCTCTCATGGTCTTCCGCCAGCTCTTCCAGGGCCTCGTCGAGCTCGGCGAGCGCGGCGACATCGAACCGGGCATCGCCGGCTCCTGGAGCGTGTCACCGAATGGTCTCATCTGGACTTTTCGGCTGCGTCCCGACGTCCAATTCCCCAACGGGGTATCGCTGACGCCTGACGTCGTGGTGGCATCACTCAACCGGCACCTCGGAGCCGAAGAAGCGGGCCTCCGGCAGCCGGCCTCGGCGTGGGCGCGGGTCTTTCGCGGGCCGGGCGCCATCGTGCGGGAGGTGCGCCGGGGGGAAGGCGGCACCGTGCAGATCGAGCTCAGCCAGCCCTTTTCCCCCGTGCTGGCCGTCCTCGCCCACCCGGCGCTCGCGATCGTGGTGACGCAAAACGATGCCGAGATGCCGTTTCTCGGCACCGGCCCCTACCGGGTGGCCGAGCGGGCCCCGGGGCGTCTGGTCCTCGAGGCCGGACCGACTTCGGGGAGCCCGCCGTCCCGCGCCGGGCGGCTTCACATCAGCGAGATCGCCGACATCGCGACGGGCCTCGCTCAACTCGGGCCCGGAGGGTCGCTCGACGTCTACTTCGCACAGTCGCCGCCGGCGTGGGGTGGTCTCGGGCTCCAGACGCTGTCGGCCCCGACCTCGGAGGTCGGTCTCCTCGCGCTCCGAACCCGTGAGGGACTCTTGGCCCGGAAATCCCTCCGGCAGGCGATCGCGCTCGCCCTCGATCCCGCGCTGCTGGGACCCGCGCTCGGCCGGTCGGCCCGGCTCTGGCCCGCCCTCCTGCCTCCCGGGTCCTGGGGTCTCCGCGAGGCGCCTCCGGCCACCCACGATCCCGCGCGGGCCCGCCACCTGCTGGCCCAGGCCCGGGCGACAGGCGCGGCGGTGACGCTTCTCGCTCCGGGCGGATTACCGGGCTCGGACCCCTCCCAGCTGACCGAGGCCATTCGCCTCTCGCTGGCAGTGGCCGGGCTCAAGGTCGGGGTACGGCAGGAATCGGGCGACGCCTACTTTCAGGCGCTGCGCGACGGCGAGGGTGAACTCGCGCTCCACGAAGTGGGCACCGCCGTCAGCGATCCGCACTTCATGCTGCGCCCGCTGCTGGCCTCGGACGCCGCGGTGCGAGGGAGCGCCACCAACGTCGCCTTTTACCGGAGCCCGCTCGCCGACAGCCTGCTTCAGCGTGGCAGTCAGCTCGCCTTCCGTCCCGAGCGGCTGCGTCTCTATCAGCGGCTGCAGGCGGACGTCGCCGAAGAGGTGCCGTATATCCCCCTCTACGTCCGCCTCCAGTGGGCGGTGGCCCGGCCCAGCGTGCGGACCCTGCGGCTCGATCCCGGCGGTCGTCACCGCCTGGATCGCGTCTGGGTCGAGCCCCCACCCGATGCCCCGCCGGCACCCTCGGCTATCCCGCCGGCACCACCCGCGATGCCGATGCCGGCCCCGACCATGCCGGCACCACCCCTGCCGCCGTCACCCCCGCCAGGAGCCTCCTCGCCCTAGGACCCATTGGACCGCTGGCCGCCTACGCCTGACCAATCCGCGACCACGCCCGGTTCCTTTCTCACCGTCGGACGTGAACTCGGACACGCTCCAACTGGACTAAACAGCGTCGAACTGGTGGGAGGAATTCGGTCCCATCTGAGCCGGTGACGCCTCGGGCGAGCTCCGATGGCGACCAGGATCTCACCAGACGTCGTTCCGCAGCGCCAGGCGGGAATCTCGCGAATTCGAGGAGTTACGTCCGAAGATGACGATGGCCTTGTGGTTGCATCATCGTGGGCCCACATAGCCCCACCCGGGGACGCCGAGGGATTCCCGGCGACCCCGGGGGGGGCGATGGTGGGGGAGGGCGGATGGGTCCGCACGTGGCGCTCAGTCGGCAACCTGATCTCCACGTCATCTGGTCCTACTTGGGGCTCGCCGGGGAAAAACCCCGGCGAAAGGTGAGGAGATGACGCGATGAAACCGCCTCGCGGTAAACAGCTGGCACTCGCGCTGGGGCTCGCGGTCGGGTTGCTGGTCACCCTGAGCCCGGGCCTGGCCCGGGCGGCCGGCCCGACTCCGTTCAGCGCGTCGGGCTCCTTCCTGGCCACGGAGTGCGCCACAGTCCCGTGGCTCATCGATGAAGGCGCCGTGACGCCGGCCGGGGAGAGCGGGCGGTTCGTGGTCAAGAACCGCACCGTGTCCGGGACCCTCGATGGCCCCGACATCACCGGACCGTTTCTTCTGGACTTCGGGACCAACGTTCCGATCGCGACCCAGTCGGGGCAGATTCACGCCAAGCTGACGTTCGCGAACCCGCAGACTCAAGCGTCTGGGAGCGGATCGTCCAATTTTATCTTGGGACCTGCGGTGGTACCGCCAGGGTTTCCGTGCGACGGACAGCCGAAGGTGGTCGTTGTCCTGGGTATCACCGGCTCCCTGACTTTCACGGGCGGCGGCGTCCAGGGCAACGGCGACGTCGAGGGGACGTTCACGGTCGCCATCGATCCCGCGACGGGCCACATCGTCGGGCTGGTGCCCAGCGGTCTCCCGCTCTGCGACCCATCGATTCAGGACACTGGCGAGTGCATCCTCGTCGGGTTCTCATCGACCCAGCTCCAGATTCAGGGCGAGTGGCACCAGTAGGCCTCGACTCGGAATCCTGATCGCGACCGAGCAGGACAGGGGTCCCGCGGGCCATTGAGAGGCCCGCGTGGACCCCTTCGCTTTTGCCGCCGCTTCCCCGCCGAGCTGGTTGCGTGTTGAGCCCCTGCCGCTCAGTTCCTCACCTCGCTGGTCAGTCCGTATTCGATCCAGGTGCTCCTCCAGTAGATCCGAGCTCACGCAAGCGAACGCGAACTGGTGAGAGAGCACGCCTCGTCCGGCGTTTCATTCGGGAATCCGGCCGCACGGCGCCCACGGCGAGCCGCTCAGGGGTGACCCGGTTCCACCTAAGAAAATGCTGAAATCCCAGGAGTTTGCACGCCACTTCCGCTTGGCCCTGCCGTTGCAACAACGAGCGGGCATGGAAACACTGGGCAGGGTGTGGCGAACGGGAAAGGCGGAATGGTCCGCACGTGGCGCTCAGTCGGGCGGGAACCTGATCTCCACGTCATCTTCGGTCGCACTTGGGCCTCGCCGGGTCGACCCGATCCAGGCGAGAGGTGAGGAGATGACGCCAATGGAACCGCATCGCAGTCAACGTGGTGGCTTGAAGGTCGGCCTGCTGGCCGCGGGAGTCCTGCTCGGCCTGAGCTCGACGACCGCATGGGCGGACGGCTGCGCCTTCCAGGGATTGACGGTGAACGGCACCGTCAAGGCCGTGCTCCGCGAGACGCTCGAGAACGTGTCGTGGCCGGATGGCACCCGACAGGCCCAGGCGACCGAGATCGGCGATCTCCGCGACGGGTGCGGAACCCTGAGTTCGCTCGTCGGCGCCGCCGAGGCCCACGCGAACTCGCGGATCCCGGTGCTGGGCGCGCTCCCGAACGGGCTGCCGATCCTGGGCAAGGGTCCCACGTCCGGGACCTTCCTCGTGGACACCGCCGCCAGCGGGCAACAGCCCGGCACGCTGGATGGCGAGCTCGACTTCACGACGCTCTACGGAAGCCCGCTCTGCGGCGGCCCGTGCCCGTTCGTGCTCGCCTCGGGCACCTGGAGCACGCTGGGCGACAACCAGACCGGTGGTGGCTTCGGCGGCGTGGCCCTGGTTCCCTTCGATACCACGCAGGGCTGTCCGGCCGTGCTGAGCCCGACGGGCTGGTGCTACCTCGATCCGACCAGTACCCTGACGGGCTTCTCGGTTGCCGGTGGCACGCTGGCGCCGCTCGGCGCGGGCGACTTCAGCCAGCGCGACGGGACGCCCCAGGCGATCTTCATCGTCACGCTGTTCCAGTAAGGGGAGGGACGGCCGCCATGAGCACGACCGAGATCGCAGCCCCGATGGCGGCCCGGCCCGGGGTCCCGCCGCCGGAGGACGGCCTGGTCCACCTCCGGCTGCGCGGACCCCTGACCGCGTCGACGGCCCCGACGTTTCGCCGCGTGATCCGGAGCTACGCCGAGACCGGCGAGCCCCGGCTCCTGCTCGACCTCGAGGACGTGCCGGCCATCGACGCCAGCGGCGTGGCGGCCCTGCTGGAGGGCCAGCGCGCCATCGAAGGGCAGCCTCACGGCGTCCTGTTCCTCCGGTTGAACCCGACCGTCAGCTCGGCCCTGAAGCGCTCGAGCACGATCGCCGCGTTCCGCGTCTGGCGCGGTCCCGCGGTGTAGGACCCCGCAACACAGCCCGCCCTCTGGCCCCTGAGTCGCGGAGGCGACCAGGGGCCCCTTCCGTCATGTGATAGGCTCGAGCCCGCATGACGACCCTGTCGTTCGACGCGGGCGCCGCCGCCTATGACCGCTTCATGGGCCGCTGGTCGCGGCTCTACGTCCCGGCTCTGCTGGACGGGGTAGAGCTTGCCGCCGGCCACCGAGTCCTCGACGTCGCCACCGGGACCGGCGAGGCCGCCGAGCCCGCGGCGGCCCGCGTCGGGCCGTCGGGGGGCGTCGTCGGGATCGACATCTCGCTTCCGATGCTCCGCGCCGCCAAGGGTCGAGCGGCCGGTCGACTCGCGCTGGCCGCTATGGATGCCCAGGCGCTCGGCTGCCGCGATCAGGCCTTCGACGCGGTGATCTGCCAGCTCGGGCTCATGTTCGTACCGGATCTCGACCGGGCCCTGCGCGACTTCCGACGGGTGCTTCGTCCGGGCGGACGCCTGGGGGCCTGCGTGTGGTCGACGCCGGACCGCGTCCCGTTCGTCGGCTTCTTGGCCGACGCGTTGAGCCGGCAGCTCCCCGATCAGCGCGCGGCGCTGCACATCGGGTTCTCCCTCGCCGATCCCGCCCGGCTCGGGGAGGCGCTCGCCGGGGCCGGATTCCGGGACGTCCGCACCGCGCGGGAGACGCGCCGGATCGTCTTCGAATCGTTCGAGGACTACTGGGGTCCGGTCGAGGCGGGCGGGGCCCGATTGGGTCAGGCCTATCGCGGACTCCCCGAGCCCGCCAAGCGCGTGGTCGTCGAGGAGCTGCGAACCCGCCTGGCCGCTTTCCGGTCCGCCGGTCCCATCGCGATGGAGGCCGACGCCCTCCAGGCCTTCGCCCGCCGCTGACGTAAGGGCCGCGCGCGCTCGTGAGGCGACCCGCCGCCGCGACGTGATGCGCGGTCCGCGCCTTTACTTCCGCGCGATGCCCCGGTTACAATATGTCGTTCCGGAACACGAAGGGAGTCGCGCGTGCCCACGGTCGGCGAAACGGTCGCCGAGATGGTTCAGTACGTCTTTCCCCAGTACGCGGGCGCGCCCGGGCAGATCTACGGCGGCCGGATGATGGAATGGATCGCCACGGCCGGGACGCTGGCCGCGTCGAGGGTCGCGCGCGGGCCGGTCGCCCTCGGCGCGATGGACGACATCGACTTCCTTCACCCCGTCCGGGTCGGAGAGATCGCCATCCTCCGGGCGCGGGTCGAGTGGGTCGGGAAGAAGTCGCTCGAAGTGGGTGTCCGCGTCTACTCGGAGCAGGCGGCGACCGGCGAGCGACACCCGACCCTCTCGTCGCACCTGGTTTTCGTGGCGATCGACGAGGCGGGCCAGCCGCGGCCGGTCGGCGCCAGGATCACGCCGGCCGACGCGCGAGAGGTCGCGGTCACGCAGACCGCCCAGGCCCGGCGCGAGGCCCGGCGGGCGCGACTGGCCGTGCGGGCCGAGCGGGCGCGCGAGGTGCGGGACGAGACGGCCGGCTTCCGCTGGCGGTTCGAGACGACCCGGTTCGTCTTTCCCGAGGACGCGCTCCACGGAAGCCTGATGTTTGCGGGGCGCCTGCTCCTGATCGTCGACGAGGCGGCGGCGATCCTGGCCGTGCGCTACGCGCGGGCGCCGCTGGCCACGGCATCGATGGACGCGCTCGAGTTCTATGCCCCGATCCGGGTGGGCGACATGGTGATGCTGCGCGGCGCCCTGAACCGGGTCGGGACGCGGTCGATGGAGATCGGGCTCCAGGTGCTGGCGGAGGCCCCGCTCACCGGCGAGGTGCGCCACACGTGCACGGCGTACCTGACCTTCGTCAAGCTCCGGGCGGCCGGGGGTCCGCTCCCGTCGACGAGCCCGACGACGCCGGTCGAGCGGCGTCACTGGGAGGAGGCCGAGAAGCGCCAGGCGGCCCGGATCGAGCGCGTGCGGCGGCTCCGGGAAAGTCTCGTGGCCGAGGCGTGGTAGCGGCGGCGCGGGACAAGGGGAGGTGAGGGGACGTGTCCGGCCATTCGAAGTGGGCTCAGATCAAACGCAAGAAGGCGAAGAACGACCAGCAGCGCGGTAAGCTCTTCTCCAAGCTGATCCGAGAGATCACGACCGCGGCGCGCGTCGGCGGGGGCGATCCCAAGGGCAACATGCGCCTCAAGGCGGCGATCGAGGAGGCCAAGGGCGTCAACCTGCCCGCGGACACGCTCAAGCGGGCGATCCAGAAGGGCACCGGCGAGCTCCCGGGCGAGACCTACGAGGAGGTCACCTACGAGGGCTACGGCCCGGGGGGGGTCGCGGTGCTGGTGAAGGTCCTCACCGACAGCAAGAACCGAACGGCTCCCGAGATCCGCCACACGTTCGCCAGGTTCGGCGGACACCTCGGCGAGGTCGGCTCGGTCGGCTGGATGTTCGAGCGGAAGGGCCTCATCCAGGTCGACGCCACGCGCGTCGGGGAGGACGAGCTGTTCACGCTCGCGCTGGAGGCGGGGGCAGCCGACATGCGGCGGATCGACAAGCACTTCGAGATCTCCACCGAGCCGACCGAGTTCGAGCCCGTGCGCCGGGCCCTCGAGCAGAAGGGCGTCCCGATCCAGGCGGCCGAGATCACCTACGTGCCCCAGACCACGATCCGGCTGGAAGGGAAGGAGGCCCAGCAGGTTCTCCGCCTCGTGGAGGGGCTCGAAGAGCTCGATGACGTCCAGCAGGTCTACGCCAACTTCGACATCCCGGACGAGGTGCTCGAGTCACTGGGAGCCGCCTGAAGCTCGATGCGGCCGGACGGCAGCGGGCTCGGGCTGCGGGCGGTCGGCTTCGACCCGGGCCTTGCGGAGACCGGGTTCGCCGCGGTGGAGGGGGGGCGCGGGAGCCTCGCCGTCCTGGGCACCGGAGTCCTGCGGACCAGCGCGGGCGACCCCCTGGAGGTTCGGCTCGAGCAGCTCTACGACGGGATTCAGGGCGTCCTTCAGGTCTATGCGCCCGATCTGATCGTGATCGAGGAGGTGTTCAGCGCGTCCGCGGTGCCGCGGACGGCGATCCTGATGGGGCATGCCCGCGCCATGATCTGCCTGGCCGGGCGGCAGCGGAAACTCGGGCTCGTGAGCGTCTCCCCGGCGGAGGTCAAGCGGGCCGTCACCGCCTCGGGCGCCGCCGCCAAGGCCCAGGTGGCGCGGGCGATGCAGGCCCTCCTCGGCCTCCCCGCCCTGCCGCGTCCCAGCCACGTCGCCGACGCGCTGGCGCTCGCCTTCACCGGGCTCTCCCGGGCGGGCCGGGTGGGGCCGCTCACGCTCCGATGATCGCGTGGCTCCGCGGTCGGCTCCGGCGACGATTCGAGGATCGGGTGGTCGTCGAATCCGCCGGGGTCGGATACGAGGTGGTGCTGCCGCCGGTGGTCCGCGAGGGGCTGGGAGAGGCGGTGGCCGCCGACGGCGACGAGGCCAGCGAGCTGGCGCTCGTGATCTACTACCACGCCTCGCGTGACCAGCCGCGGCCGGTGCTGATCGGCTTCGCCCGGGAGCTCGAGCGAGAGTTCTTCGAGCGCCTGATCACGGTCAAGGACGTCGGCCCCTTGGTGGCGGCCCGGGCGCTGGTGGCGCCGGTTTCCGAGATCGCCGACGCCATCGTGCGGAAGGACGAGCGGTTTCTCCGGCGGCTGCCGGGCATCGGCCCCCAGAAGTGCCGGAACATCATCGCCCAGCTCGAGGGCAAGGTGGCCAAGTACGCGCTGATGCCGCGCGAGACGCCGTCGCGACCGCCCGTGGAGCGCGACCACGACGAGGTGGGGGAAGTGGTCCGGGAGGTGCTGGTGCGCCAGCTCGGGCTCCGCCCGGGCGAGGCGGACCAGGCGATCCGCGAGGCGCTGGCCCGCCGGCCGGGGCTGGAGACGCCCGAGGCGCTGTTCGAGGAGATTTATCGCGCCCGCCGGGAGACGGCCTGATGGGCACCGAAGAGCTCTTGAGCCGCCTGCCGCTCGCCGACGAGGTCCAGTTCGAGCGGGCCCTCCGCCCCCAGCGGCTCGACGAGTACATCGGACAGCGGGCGGCAGTCGAGAGCCTCGCCGTCTCGGTGGCGGCGGCCCGGCAGCGCGGGGAGTGTCTCGATCACGTGCTGCTCTACGGTCCCCCCGGCCTGGGGAAGACCACACTCGCCTACATCATCGCCAACGAGATGGGGAGCCAGATCAAGACCACCTCGGGGCCCGCGCTCGAGCGCGGTGACGACCTCATGGGCATCGTCACGAGCCTCGAGCCGCGTGATGTGCTCTTCGTCGACGAGATCCACCGGCTGCCGCGGGTGGTCGAGGAGCTGCTCTACCCGGCGATGGAGGACTACGAGGTCAACTTCGTCGTCGAGAAGGGCATGCACGCCCGCACGATGCGGATTCCCCTCAAGCCGTTCACCCTGGTGGGCGCGACCACGCGGCCCGGCATGCTCAGCTCGCCCCTCCGCGAGCGGTTCGGGATCTTCCATCACCTGGACTTCTATACTGAGGAGGAGCTGGCCCGCATCGTGGCCCGCTCGGCCGGAATCCTCGGGGTCCCCACCGACGCCGAGGGCGCGCTCGAGATCGCGCGGCGCGCGCGCGGAACCCCGCGGATCGCCAACCGCCTCCTGCGGCGCGTCCGCGACTTCGCCCAGGTCAAGGCTGACGGGCGCGTCTCGCGGGCCGCCGCCGAGGCGGCGCTGACGATGGAGGGCGTCGACGGCCGCGGGCTCGACCGGCTCGACCGGCGCTTCATCCAGGCCATCATCGAGCACTACGGGGGCGGCCCGGTGGGGCTGGAGGCGATCGCCGCCACCATCAACGACGAGGCCGAGACGCTCGCCGAGATGGTCGAGCCGTACTTGCTCAAGATCGGCTTCGTCGTCCGCAGCCCGAGCGGGCGCAAGGCCACGGCAGCGGCCTACCACCATCTCGGCTACCGGGCGGAAGGCCCGCTCCAGTTGTCGCTGTAGTGCGAGGCCAGGGAGTCGGCGCGCATGGCAGAGATGGGAAAGGTGCTCATCGGCTTCGGGGTGCTGCTGATCGTCATCGGCGGCATCCTGATGTTCTCGGGGTCGGTGGGGGACAAGATCCCGTTCCTGGGGCGCCTGCCCGGGGACATCCACGTGCAGCGGGGGAACTGGTCGTTTTACTTCCCCCTGACGACCTCGATCATCATCAGCGTGGTCCTGAGCCTCATCGTGGCGTTCCTGTCCCGGCGATGAGCGGACTGCCGGGTGCGCTCGTCCTGCTGGGCCTCCTGGCGGTGTGGCCGGCGGCCGCGGCGGAGCCGGTCCGGGTGTCGCTCGGGGACGGCCTGCGCACCGTCGAGATAGGGGCGGCTGATCTCGTGACCATCTCGGCGGCGGGAACGCGGCGCTTCGGCATCCCCGCCGGCCGCTTGATCCGCATCGTGCCGTCGAGGGTCGGGCTCGAGATGACCTGGGGCAAAGCCCGCGCCGAGCGGGCGTCCCTGGCGATGGCCGGGGTGCGTCTGGAGACGCGGCGCAGTGCGCTGCGGGTGGGTTCCCGGGATTACTCGGGCGTCCTGGAAGTCTGGCGCAGTGGCGACGGCCTCCTCCTGCTCGTCAACGAGATCCCCCTGGAGGACTACGTCGCCGGGACCGTGCGGGCCGAGAGCTCGGAGAAGTGGCCGGCGGAAGCGCTGCGCGCCATCGCGGTGGCGGCGCGGACCTATGCCGTTTTCCAGCAGCAGCGGAACGCGAGCAAGCCCTACCACCTGGTCGCCAGCAGCAAGGACCAGAACTACGCCGGCTGGATTGCCGAGAACTCCCCGGCCTGGGAGGCGACCCGCGCCACCGCCGGCCAGGTCCTGAGCTGGCAGGGGAGCGTGTTCCCTGCCTTTTACCACTCGGACTCCGGCGGCTACACGGAGCCGCCCCAGACGATCTTCTCGGGTGACGGGATCCCGCCGCTCCCCGGCATCCGGGACGAGTTCTCCCTCGATTCCCCGAACTACGCGTGGGCCACGACGCTGTCCCTCCGCATCATCGGCGATCGTCTCCGCCAGGGTGGCGTCGACATCGGCGAGGTCACCGGGCTGACCGTGCTCGAGCGCAGCGCGTCCCTCCGCATCGTCCGCCTCGCGGTCGAACACTCCCGCGGGGCGACGACGCTCAAGGGAACCGACTTCCGGCGCCTGATCGGGTACGATGTGATCAAGAGCACCCTGTTCGTCCCCGCCCCGGGGCCGGACGGCACCATCCGCTTCGAGGGGCGCGGCTGGGGACACGGGGTGGGGCTTTCCCAGTTCGGGGCCAAGGGCATGGCTGACCGCGGCTACGCCTACCCGCAGATCCTGGCCCACTACTACCCCGGCACCTCCCTCGCCACGCTGAAATGATCGGCTGGGGCGATTTCGAGAGGGTGGACATGCGGGTCGGCCGCGTCGTGCGCGCCGAGCCGTTCGCGGAGGCCCGGCGGCCAGCCTACAAGCTCTGGATCGACTTCGGCACGCTCGGCCAGAAGCGCGCGAGTGCCCAGATCACGGACCACTACCGACCCGACGACCTCGTCGGGCGCCAGGTCGTGTGCGTCGTGAACTTTCCGCCCAAACAGATCGGCCCCTTCGAGTCCGAGGTCCTCGTCCTCGGGGCCTACGTACACGGGCACGAGGTGATCCTGCTCCGCCCCGACCGCGACGTGGAGCCGGGGAGCCGCATTGGCTGAGGCCACGGAGCTGGCGCTCTTCGACTACGGGCTGCCGCCCGAGCGGATCGCCCAGGATCCGGCCGAGCCTCGGGACGCCGCCCGGCTCCTCGTCCTGGACCGGCGGTCGGGGGCCCGAACGGACGCGCGGGTGCGCGACCTCCGCGTCTTCCTGCGGGCCGGCGACTGCCTGGTCCTCAACGACACGCGGGTGGTGCCGGCCCGGCTCCTCGGGACGATCGCCGGGACGGACCGGGCAGCCGAGGTCCTCCTCATCCGCGAGCTCGAGGGCGGGGACTGGGAAGCGCTCGTTCGCCCGGCGCGCCAGTGCCCGCCGGGGACCGCCCTCCGGCTCGCCGACGGCGTCGCGCGGGCCACCGTGACGGCCCTCGGCGAGGCCGGGCGCCGGCGCCTTCGGCTCGAGTGGGCCGGTTCCGTCGAGAGCCTCCTCGCCGCCCACGGTCTGCCGCCGCTCCCGCCCTACATCCGGCGCTACCGCAAGCCGGGCGGGGAGGACTGGACGCGCTACCAGACCGTCTACGCCGCCCGGGACGGGGCGGTGGCCGCGCCGACCGCAGGCCTCCACTTCACGCCTGAGCTCCTCGCGGCCCTGGAGGCGTCGGGAATCGAGATCCATCGCCTCACGCTCCACGTCGGGCCGGGGACGTTCCGTCCCGTCCGGGCCGCCCGCGTCCGCGACCACCGCATGGAGCCGGAACGCTACCAGGTACCCGCGGCCACGGCCGAGGCGCTGGGCCGGGCGCGGGCGGAGGGGCGCCGCGTCGTCGCCGTGGGCACCACGACGGTCCGGGCGCTGGAGACGGCCGCCGGCGACAACGGTGCCGTGGCGCCTGGGAGCGGGTGGACCGATCTCACCATCACCCCCGGCTATCCGTTCCGCGTGGTGGATGCGCTCCTGACGAATTTTCACCTGCCCCGGTCGTCGCTCCTCCTCCTCGTCTCGGCCTTCGCCGGCCGGGAGCGGATCCTGGACGCCTACCGTCATGCGGTCGGCGCCGGTTACCGCTTCTACTCCTACGGCGACGCCATGCTGCTCGGGTAGGGCGGCCGAGCATGTTCGGGCTCTTGGCTCAGCATGGCGGCGCGCGGCGTGGGCGGCTCACCACTCCCCACGGGACGGTCGAGACCCCCGCCTTCATGCCCGTCGGAACGCAGGGCGCCATCAAGAGCCTGACCCCTCGGGATCTCCGGGAGGTGGGGGCGGAGATCGTCCTCGCCAACACGTACCATCTCTTCCTGCGCCCCGGTCACGCCCTGGTGCGGGAGCTCGGGGGCCTCCATCGCTTCATGAGCTGGGACGGTCCGATCCTCACCGACTCGGGCGGCTACCAGGTGTGGAGCCTGGCCGCCCTTCGCACCATCGACGACACGGGCGTCCGCTTCCGCTCGCATCTGGACGGCGGCACCGAGCACCTCCTGACGCCGGAACTGGCCGTGGAGATTCAGCACGCCCTGGGCGCGGACATCCTCCATCCGCTCGACGAGTGCCTGCCGCACCCCACGAGCCGAGCGGAGACCGAGGGCTCACTGGAGCGGACGCTCCGGTGGGCGCGGCGGGCCCGCGCCGCCCACGCGGCCTCAGCCCGGCCCGACCAGGCCTGCTTCGGCATCGTTCAGGGCGGCATGTTCGGGGATCTCCGGCGGGCGGCCGCCGAGGCGACGTGCGCCCTCGGCTTCGACGGCTACGCGCTCGGGGGTTTCGCGGTCGGGGAGCCCCAGGGGCTGATGCTCGACCTCGTCGCCGCCACGACGGCGGCGCTCCCGCGGGAGCAGCCCCGGTACCTCATGGGGGTGGGACGGCCGCCGGACCTCGTGGAGGCGGTGGCGGCGGGAGTGGATCTGTTCGACTGCGTTCTCCCGACGCGGCACGCCCGGACCGGGCAGGTGTTCACGCGCCGCGGGCCCGTCACGATCAAGCACGCCGCCCATGCCCGCGATCCGCGGCCGCTCGACGCCGCCTGCCCGTGCTACACGTGCTGCCAGTTCTCCCGCGCCTACCTCCGCCACCTCTTCCTGGCCCAGGAGCTGACGGTCTACCGTCTCCTCACGCTGCACAACCTGACGTTCTACCTCGGCCTGATGGCCGAGATGCGGGCGGCCATCGCCGCCGGGACCTTCGAGACACTCCGGCGCGAGATCACGGACGCCTATGCTTCGGCGCCCGCCGAGACCCTGCCGGGCCGCGACCCCGCGCGGCGAACGCCGCGGGACTCCCGGCCGAAGTGGTCAACCGTGCCGGCGGTCGAGCCGCCGGCGCAGGAGGAGCTCTCGTGATCGACCTGGCCTACGCGATGGGGCCCCTGCCCGGCGGGAACAGCGGGCCGGCCTCGGTCTTCATCCAGTTCGTGCCCATGATCGCGATCTTCGCCATCTTCTTCTTCCTCCTGATCCGCCCGCAGCAACGGGAGCGCAAGCGGAAGGAGGAGATGCTGGCCAGTCTCAAGAAGGGCGACCGCGTGGTCACCTCGGGTGGCCTCATCGGCACCATCGTGGGGATCAACGACCAGACGGTCACGCTCAAGATCGCCGACTCGGTGCGGGTGGAATGCCTCCGGAGCGCGGTCACCGGGCTCCGGGGCGATACCCGGGCCGAGCAGGAATCGGCCTGAGGCGGGAGGGACGCGAGGCATGCCGCGGTACGTGTGGCTCCGCATCGCCGTGGTGGCAGCGGTCATCGCCGCCGCGGGGTGGTACGTCTATCCGCCCCGCCGGACCATCAACCTCGGACTCGACCTGCAGGGCGGGATCCACCTGGTGCTGGGGGTCGACGTCGACAAAGCCCTCGAGCACGTGGTCGAGCGCGCGACGACCGATGTCCGGAACCGGCTCCAGACGAAAGGCATCGGAGCCGAGGTGGCCCGGCAGGGCTCGACCATCCTCGTGGTCCAGCTCACCTCGCCCCAGACCGCGAAGGACGCCCAGGCCGTCCTGGCCGACGTGGCGAACTACACGATCCGGACGACGGACACCGCCGCCGGTCGCTTCGAGCTGGAGCTGACGCAGAAGGAGCTCGCGAGCCGGCGCGACTCGTTCGTCCGGCAGGCCCTGGAGACGATCCGGAACCGGGTGGATCAGTTCGGGGTCGCCGAGCCGACCATCCAGCGACAGGGGGAGAACCGCATTCTGATCCAGCTCCCCGGCATCCAGGATCCCGCCCGCGCCAAGGCACTGATCGGCAAGACGGCGGTCCTCGAGTTCAAGCTGCTCGACGAGCAGGTCGAGGTGGAGAAGGCGCTCCGGGAAGGGGCTCCCCCGGGCGACGAGATCCTCTACGGCCGGCATGTCGAGCGGCAGACCAAGGCCGAGACCCGGGTCCCCTACGTGGTCAAGAAGCCGGTCCTCCTGACCGGCGACACGATCCGGACCGCGGAAGTCCGCATCTCCGACGCCGGCGAGCCCTACGTCTCGGTCGAGTTCGACCGGACCGGCACCGCCATCTTCGCCGACGTGACCGAGAAGAACGTGGGCAAGCGTCTGGCCATCGTCCTCGACGGCAGCGTCCACTCGGCGCCGGTCATTCGGGAGCGGATCCCCTCAGGGCAAGCCCAGATCACCGGGGGCTTCACGGCCGAAGAGGCCCGCGACCTCGCCATCGTCCTCCGGGCGGGCGCCTTGCCGGCCCCCGTGCAGATCCTGGAGGAGCGGACCGTCGGCCCGTCCCTGGGGGCGGACTCCATCCGGAAGGGCGTCATCTCGACGCTCGCGGGCGCGCTGGCCGTGGTCCTGTTCATGGTGATCTACTACCGGCTCTCGGGGCTGGTGGCGGACGTCGCGCTGCTCCTCAACCTCTTGATCCTCCTGTCCGCCATGGCGGGCTTCCATGCCACGTTGACCCTCCCCGGCATCGCCGGGATCGTGCTCACCATCGGGATGGCGGTCGACACGAACATCCTGATCTTCGAGCGGATCCGGGAGGAGTTCCGGCTGGGCAAGAGCGTGCGGGCCGCCATCGAGGCGGGCTTCAGGCGGGCGTTCACGACCGTCATCGATACCCATGTCACCGTGCTCGTGTCGGCCGTCATCCTCTATCAGTTCGGGACCGGCCCCGTGAAGGGGTTCGCGGTCACGCTCTTCATCGGCATCCTGGCGAGCCTCTTCACCGCGGTGTTCTTTACCCGGCTCATCTTCGACCTCATCTACATGGGTCGGAGCCGGTTGCAGACCCTGAGCATCTGAGAGCGATGCCGACCCTGCTCACCCGTCCCGGTGGTGTCTCGAGGTGGCATGGGTTCGATTCGTCCACGCGCTTCTGGTCGGAGCGCTTCGAGCGCGGGCTGTGCCCGCGCAATCCCGAGGGGAGGCATCGGAGGGGGGCGTAGCCACCTCCGAAACCGACATGCTCCAGATCTTCGTCAGCCCTCGCTACGACTTCATCAGCAAGCGCCGCTGGGCCTACCTCATCTCGCTGGCGGTGACCCTGGCGGGACTCCTCCACATCGCCTACAAGGGTGGCCTCGAGTACGGGATCGACTTCGCCGGCGGCACGCTCGCCCAGATCCGCTTCGAGCAAGGGACGACCGTGGACCGGGTGCGCGGAGCGCTCGACCGTGTCCGGCTCGGCGAGAGCGTCATCCAGGAGTTCGGCGATCGGCAGGAGTACCTGATCCGCGTGCCAGCGGGCAGCGGCGGCGGCCTCGAGGAGGTCTCGAAGCGGATCGAGAGCGGCTTGCGGGAGGCCGGGCTGCCGAAGTTCGAGGTCCGCCGGCTCGAGTTCGTCGGCCCCCAGGTCGGGCGGGACCTCCAGCTCCAGGCGCTCTACGCCGTCCTGGCCGGCATGACAGGCATCCTGATCTACACGGCGATCCGCTTCGATTTCAAGGGCGGCGTGGCCGCCATCATCGCCCTGGTCCACGACGTTCTGGTCGCCCTGGCCGCCTTGTCGCTGACCAATCGCGAGATGTCCCTGCCCGTGCTGGCGGCGCTTCTCACCATCGTGGGCTACTCCATCAACGACACCATCGTCGTGTTCGACCGGATCCGCGAGCACCGGGGGCGCGGCCTCCGCAAGGGGGAGACCCTGGCCGACGTCATCAACACGGCGATCAACCAGACCCTGTCACGCACGATCCTGACCTCCCTCACCGTCTTCCTGGTGGTGGCGGTGCTCTACGTCTTCGGCGGCGAGGTGCTCCGGGATTTCGCCTTCGCGCTGCTCGTCGGGGTCGTGACCGGGACGTACTCCTCGATTTTCGTGGCCGCGCCGATCATCGTCGACTGGGAGGCCTGGATCCGGTCGCGCGAGCGCCGGGCCAAAAAAGCCGTGGCGAAGGCGGGAGCCGGACGATAAACTAGCTGGATACCCGGCGCGCGGACGACGGTGGCAGACTCCGGCGCCGCCGGGAATCGGAGACCATGCGGACGCTGGGCGAGTTGCTCCTGGAGATCCCGCGATACCAGCCCGGGGCCGACCTCGACCTCGTGCGGCGGGCCTACGCCTTCTCCGAAGGGGTCCACCAGGGGCAACGCCGTCTCTCGGGCGAGCCCTACCACCTCCATCCCCTGGAGGTCGCGGGCCTTCTGGTCGATTTCAAGATGGACGTGACCACGGTCACGGCCGGTCTCCTCCACGACGTCCTCGAGGACACCGCGACGAGCAAGGAGATCCTGGCCGAGCGCTTCGGCGCCGACATCGCGGAGCTGGTCGACGGGGTCACCAAGATCGGGAAGCTCGCCTTCGCCAGCCGCGAGGAGCGGCAGGCCGAGAACTTCCGCAAGATGCTGGTGGCGATGGCCCGTGACATCCGGGTCCTCATGATCAAGCTGGCCGATCGGCTGCACAACATGCGGACCCTCGAGTACCTTCCGACCGACAAGCAGAAGAAGATCGCCCAGGAAACCCTGGACATCTATGCCCCGCTCGCCCACCGACTCGGCATGGCGAAGGTCAAGGGCGAGCTGGAGGATCTCGCGCTCAAGGTACTTCAGCCGGAGGCGTACGACGACCTTCAGCGTCGGGTGGCCAAGCGGCGGCTCGAACGCGAGGCCGAGATCAACCAGGTCATTGCGATACTGAATAAGAAGCTGGGCGAGGTCGGGATCGAGGCGCAGATCACCGGCCGCCCCAAGCACTTCCACTCGATCTACAAGAAGATGCAGCAGGGGCGCGAGTTCGACGAGATCTACGACCTCACCGCTGTCCGGATCCTCGCCCCGACCGTGCGCGACTGTTACGGCGCGCTGGGGGTCGTGCACTCCCTGTGGAAGCCGGTGCCGGGCCGCTTCAAGGACTTCATCGCCATCCCCAAGTCCAACATGTACCAGTCGCTCCACACCACCGTCATCGGTCCCAAGGGGGATCCGGTCGAGATCCAGATCCGGACGCTGGAGATGCATCGGATCGCCGAGGAAGGGATCGCGGCTCACTGGCTCTACAAGGAGCGAAAGGGCAAGGACGGGTTCGACCAGGCGTTCGTGTGGCTCCGGCAGCTCCTCGAGTGGCAGCAGGAGATGAAGGATCCCCGGGAGTTCATGGAGACCGTCAAGGTCGACCTGTTCCCGGACGAAGTCTACGTCTTCACGCCGAAGGGCGACGTCAAGGCCCTTCCCGAAGGCTCGACCTCCATCGACTTCGCCTACGCGATCCACACCGAGGTCGGCAACCACTGTGTCGGCGCCCGGGTCAACGGCAAGCTGGTCCCGCTCCGCCAGGCCCTGCGGCAGGGCGACATCGTCGAGATCATCACGTCTCCGACCCAAAAGCCCTCGCGCGACTGGCTCAAGGTCGTCCGCTCCACGCGGGCCCGCTCCAAGATCAAGCAGTGGCTGCGGACCGAGGAGCGCGCGCGCTCCGTGCTGATCGGGCGCGAGCTGCTCGAGCGGGAAGCCAAGAAGCACCGACTCGCCATCACGTCGATGCTGGAATCCGACGAGCTCAGGAAGCTGGCTGTCGAGCACGGCTACTCGACGGTGGACGACCTGCTGGCCGGCCTCGGGTACGGGAAGACCGCCGTCCAGACCGTCATCGCGCGCTTCGTCCCGGCCGAGGCCCTGGTCGAGCCCAAGGCCGAGCCCCGCCCGACCAAGCCGGCCCGGGCCCGGACGGACTCGGGCGGGGTCACCGTGAGGGGCGTGGACGACGTGCTGGCCCGGTTCGCGAAATGCTGCAGCCCGGTTCCCGGCGATCCCATCGTCGGCTTCATCACCCGGGGCCGGGGGATCACCGTCCACACCCGCGACTGCCAGAACCTGGCTACCGGGCTGGTGGACAGCGAGCGCACGGTCGAGGTCGAGTGGGACGTCGCCGACAAGATGCCGCTGCCGGTGAAGATCGCCGTGTTCATCGGCCGTGATCGGCCGGGACTCCTGGCCGACATCTCGACGGCCATCTCCTCCCGGCAGGTGAACATCATCAAGGCCGAGGTGACGGTGACGGAAGACCGGAAGGGGATCAACCACTTCACCGTGGAGGTCGCCGACCTCGATCAGCTGCAGGGCGTGATAGGCGCGATCGCCGCCGTCAAGGACGTGATCGGCGTCGAGCGTCTCCGCGGCCTCTGACGCGCCCTCCTCGGGCGGCGTCCCATGTTTTCCCCCCACGTCAGCGCTGCTCTGACCGTCCTGATGGCGGCGGCCGTGGCGGGGCTGGCCGTGCTGGAGTCGAAGCTGGCGTTCGCCGGCGAGCACAAGCTGGCCTCGGGGGTCGGAGCTCTCCTCGTGCTGGCGACGCTGGCGATCGTCGTCCTGCTCACGCTGCTCGTGTCTCCTCTGCTCGCCTGGCTCGGCGCGCGCCCTCAGTGGCGGCGGAGATCCGGACGGACGACGCCCTCCCCGGGCTCGGGCGCGGGGACTCCCGAGTCGTCGATGCGCGCGAAGCGAGGGGAGCGCGAGCCGTGAAGCTCAGCCGCCGGACCTTCGAGCAGCTCGTCCACCGCGCCGTCGCGCGTCTGCCGAGGCGCTTCCGGACGAAGCTCCAGAACATCGCGATCGTGGTCGAAGACTGGACCGACGACGCCACCCTCGAGGAGATGGGCGTCGAGCCGCCCGACACGCTCTACGGGCTCTATCGGGGGACGGACCTCACCCGGCGCGACTCCTTTTACGGCAACGTGCTTCCCGACGTCATCACGATCTACCAGGGGCCGATCCAGGAGGACTGCGAGAGCATCGAGGAGATGGAGCAGCTCGTCCAGGACACGGTCGTGCACGAGATCGGCCACTACTTCGGCCTCGACGACGACCGGCTGGAGGAGCTGGAGCAGGAGCCCTAGGTCATTTCGGGGGGGTCTCGGAAGACCCCCCCCCGATGCCCCCCCGTCGTGGCGGTGGCGAAGCCGCCGCGGCCCCGGTGGTGGCCGCCGCGGTGCGAGGCCGAGGCGGCGGTTCAGCCGCCGGGGCCGCCGCGCTACTTCCTGAGCTCGTAGCTCCGGCTCAGCTCCGGATTCAGGAGCCGGACGGGGAACCCCGCAGCCTTGAGTGCGCTCTCGAGATCGGCCGGCGTGGGCGCGCCCGGGGCCGGCTTGAGCCGGTGATGATGCGGGATGATCGTCTTGAGGTTGGGGTTCTCCGTCCGCAGGAGTCGGACCATCTCGACGACATCCTCCACCTCTCGCCGGTCCGAGAGCGGCAGGATCGCCACGTCGGGCTTGTAGCGGGCGGCCCAGAGCTGCATGTCGAGCGTCACGGCCGTGCTTCCCGCGAAGTACACCATGAGCCCGTTCTCGAACTGGATCATGAAGCCGAGCGCCGGCCCGCCGTACATCTTGTCCGGGGTCCCCGAGCCGTGCACCGAGTTGACGCCACGCACGGTGATGCCGTCCAATCGCTGCCGGTCCCCGGGATTGAGCCGGAGGAGCTGGGCCTCCGGCACCTTCCGCGGCTCGAAATAGGTCCGGAGCAATTCACCGGGGGCGAGGACCTTGGCGCCGGTCTTGATCGCGATCTCGTCGGCGGAGCCGAGTTCGTCCCCGTGGCCGTCGGCGACGAGGATGACGTCGGCCTTGACGATATCCGCCACCTTGATCGGGCTGTCGGGATTGGTGACGAAAGGATTGGTGAGGATCACCTTGCCTCCGGGTGATGTGAAGCGGAAATGAGACCACGACAGCCACTCCATCGTGACCGGAGCGGTCTGCGCCTCCGCCCGCGGACCGAGGAGCGCCAGCGCGCCGATGATCACTGCGGCGATCCCCCGCCGCGCGTCCCGTGGTGTTCGCATCGCCGTCTCTCCTCGCGCGCGCCGGTCCCGACGTCGGAGCCGGACTCCGTCGCGCGGTACGTAGTAAGTCGTCACCCGGTAGGTGAACGCCCCGAGGAATAGCTCGCCGACCGACTCTCTGTCAACCAGCGGTCCGCGCCGTTTTGCCCCGGCCACCGGCGATCTATCGCTGGCTCCACCCCAGGACGCCGGGAGGCGCCAGCCAGAAGAATGCCGCGCGCAGGCGGCGGCGCCGCATCAAGCCGAAATAGTCGGCTTCCAGCCGGCTACCCTTGGCGCGGATCAGGCGCGAAGCGGGACCGATGGCCCGGCCTCAGGCCGAACCAAGCGATGCGCGCGCCCCGGCCCACATCTCCAAGCAGCTGCATCGAACCG
>DASYQW010000291.1 GCA_036005065.1 Candidatus Methylomirabilota bacterium
AGGCGTCACCGAGCAGGAGGCGCGCGCGGCGAGGCTCGCCGCCGGCGTCCGGCCCGCCTACCGTCGCGTCGACTCCTGCGCGGGCGAGGTCGAGGCGGCCTCCACCTACTACTACTCGACGTGGGGCGAGGAGGACGAGGGCGCGCCGGAGGGAACGAAGCCGCGCGTCGTCATCCTCGGCTCCGGCCCGAACCGGATCGGGCAGGGGATCGAGTTCGACTACTGCTGCGTCCATGCGGCCCAGAGCTTCCGCGCCCTCGGCTACGAGGCGATCATGGTCAACTGCAACCCCGAGACCGTCTCGACCGACTACGACACCTCCGACCGCCTCTACTTCGAGCCGCTCACCCTCGAGGACGTCCTGAACATCGTCGAGAAGGAGCGGCCCCTCGGGGTGGTGGTTCAGTTCGGCGGTCAGACGCCGCTGAAGCTGGCCGTCCCGCTCGAGCGCGCCGGCGTGACCATCCTCGGCACCCCGCCGGACGCCATCGACCGGGCCGAGGACCGGGCCCGCTTCGCCGAGCTCCTGCGGACGCTCGGCCTCGCCCAGCCGCCCAACGGCTCGGCGCGCTCCGTGGACGAAGCGGCCCGGATCGCGGCCGCGCTCGCCTACCCGGTGCTCGTGCGGCCCTCCTACGTCCTCGGCGGGCGGGCGATGGAGATCGTATACGAGGAGGAGCGCCTCCGGGTCTGGATGACCGAGGCGGCGCGGGTCTCGCCCGAGCATCCCATCCTCATCGACAAGTTCCTCGAGGACGCCATCGAAATCGACGTCGACGCCCTCTGTGACGGCCGAGAAGTGCTGGTCGGCGGCGTGATGGAGCACATCGAGAAGGCCGGGATCCACTCGGGCGACTCCGCGTGCGCGCTCCCTCCATACTCGATCGGCGACGACCAGGTGGAAGGCCTGCGGAAGGACACCCGCGCGCTGGCCCTCGAGCTCGGCGTGATCGGCCTCCTGAACATCCAGTTCGCGATCAAGAACGACACGATCTACGTCCTGGAGGTGAACCCGCGGGCCTCCCGCACGGTGCCCTTCGTGTCGAAGGCGATCGGGCTGCCGCTGGCCAAGGTGGCGACCCGGATCCTGCTCGGCGCGACGCTCCGCGAGCTGGGCGTCGCCGAGCCCCCGGACCTGCCCCACGTGGCGGTCAAGGAGGCCGTGTTCCCGTTCGTCAAGTTTCCCGGGGTGGACGTGATCCTGGGCCCCGAGATGCGCTCGACCGGCGAGGTGATGGGGCTCGACCGGGAGTTCCGGGCCGCCTATCTCAAGGCCCAGCTCGCCGCCGGCTCGCCGCTCCCCCGGGGCGGCAAGGCCTTCCTGTCGGTCCGGAACCGCGACAAGCGGGCGCTGGTGCCCATCGGCCGGAGCCTCTACGAGATGGGCTTCCGCCTCGTCGCCACCCAGGGAACGGCCAAGGTGCTGGAGCGCCACGGCATGCGCGTGGAGACGATCAACAAGGTCGCCGAGGGCTGGCGGCCGAACATCGTCGATCTCATGAAGCAGGGCGAGATCTGCCTCGTCATCAACACGCCCGAGGACGGGCGCGCCCGCCGGGACTCCTATCTGATCCGCCGCACGGCGGTCATGCAGACCATCCCCTACTACACGACCATCGAAGGGGCCCAGGCCGCGCTCGAGGCGATCGAGGCCCAGCGGGCCGGCGAGTTCGAGGTCCGCCCGTTGCAGTCGTACTACGCCGCGCTGAGGTGAGCGGGGTGGAGGCGCGCGATCGGCTGATCGTCGCGCTCGACGTCCCCGGCCTGGCCGAGGCGGAGGCGGTGCTCGAGCGGCTCGAGGGCGTGGTGTCGACCTTCAAGGTGGGCGCCCAGCTCTTCACCGCGGCGGGCCCGTCCGCGGTGGAGCGTGTCCGCAAGCGTGGCGGGCGCGTGTTCCTCGACCTCAAGTTCCACGACATCCCCGCCCAGGTGGCGGGGGCGGTCCGCGAGGCCGCTCGGCTCGGGGTGAGCCTCCTCACCGTCCATGCCTCGGGGGGCAGCGAGATGCTCCGGGCCGCGGCCGGCGCGGCCGCGGAGGCTGTCCGCGATCGGCCGCGCGTCCTGGCGGTGACCGTGCTCACGAGCCTCGACCGGGCCACGCTCCAGCGGGAGCTCCAGGTGCCGGTCTCGGTCGAAGGGCAGGTGGTGCACCTGGCCGGCCTCGCCCGCGCGGCCGGATGCGACGGCGCGGTCGCCTCTCCCCAGGAGGCGCGCCAGCTCCGTCGCGTCATGGGGCCGGGGTGGCTGATCGTCACGCCGGGGATCCGCCCGGCCGGCGCCGACGCCGGCGACCAGGCGCGCACCGCGACCCCCGAGGCCGCGCGGCGAGCCGGCGCCGATTACATCGTGGTGGGCCGGCCGATCACCGCAGCTCCCGACCCGGCGGCCGCCGCCTCCGCCATCCTCGCCGCCTGGGAGCACGCCGCGACGTGAGCGTGCTGGACGCCGCCACCGTCCGAGCGCTCTACGAGTCCACTGGCGCGCTGCTCCGGGGGCACTTCCGGCTCACCTCGGGCCTTCACTCCGATACGTACCTGCAGTCCGCCCTCGTCCTCCAGTTCCCCGACCACGCGCAGCGCCTCGGCGCCGCGCTGGCCGAGCCGTCCCGGGGCGAGCGGGTCGCCGCGGTCGTGGCGCCGGCCATCGGGGGCATCCTCGTGGCCCACGAGGTGGCGCGGGCCCTCGGGGCGCGCGCGCTCTTCACCGAGCGCGAGGACGGTCGGATGACGCTCCGGCGGGGCTTCGCGCTCGACCCCGGCGAGCGCTGCCTCGTGGTCGAGGACGTGGTGACGACGGGAGGCTCGACCCGCGAGGTGATCGTCGCCGTCGAGAGGGCCGGAGCCGCCGTGGTAGGAGTCGGCGCTCTGGTCGACCGGAGCGGCGGAACCGCGACGTTCGCCCAGCCGTTTCAGGCCCTCCTCCGCATCACCGTGCCGAACTACCCGCCCGATGCCTGCCCCATGTGTCGGGACGGGGTGCCGGTCGTCAAGCCCGGCAGCCGCCCCCCGGGCGGCTCCTAGCTACTTCCCGCTCGAAACTCCTCGATGCACCGCGCGCTCGGTGGTCGCGCCGGGTCGGGTTATCCCCGCGACCGAGCGCCGCCCGAGGCATTTCGGTCGGTCATCCGTGCTCGGGTGCGTGCATCTCCAGCGATTTTGGGCTACTCTTCAGACGAAA
>DASYQW010000292.1 GCA_036005065.1 Candidatus Methylomirabilota bacterium
CGGCGTCAATCCCGCGCTCATGGACAGCCTGCTCGACCGGATCCTCGACCTGCAGCGCCGGGGCGTCACCTTCCTGATCATCGAGCACAACATGGATCTCGTCATGTCGGTCTGCCATCCGATCCTGGTGATGGCCCAGGGCCGGCTGATCTACCAGGGAGACGCGGCCGGAGTGCGGTCCGAGCCGCGGGTCCTGGACGCGTACCTGGGCGATGTGCCGGCGGCCGTCGAGTGAGCCCAGTGAGCGAGCGGGTGGAGTCGCGGCTGGACGTGCGGGGTCTGGTCGCCGGATACGTGGCCGATCTGCCCATCGTGCGCGGCGTGTCCCTGGAGGTCGGGGCCGGCGAGATCGTGACGGTGATCGGACCGAACGGCGCCGGGAAGTCCACCCTGCTCAAGGCGATCGCGGGATCGGTCCGGGTGAGCGCGGGCGCCGTGTACCTGGCCGGCAGGGACATCACCGGTCTTCCCACCCACGCCCTGGCGCGGGCCGGGGTGGCCTACGTTCCCCAGACCGGAAACATCTTCACGACACTGACGGTGCACGAGAACCTGCTGGCGGGCGGCCACACGATCGGGCGCGAGCTCTCGGGGCGGATCGAGCGGGCCTACGCGGCGTTCCCGGACCTGGCGGCGCGCCGCACAGCCCGGGGCCGGGTCCTCTCGGGCGGCCAGCGCCAGATGCTGGCCATCGCCCGGGCGCTTCTGATCGAGCCGGCGGTGATGCTGCTCGACGAGGCGACGGCCGGGCTCGCCCCCCGGGTCGCCGCCGACCTGTTCGCGCGCCTGCGCCGGCTCGCCGGCCAGGGGGTGGCGATCCTGATGGTCGAGCAGAACGCCCGGGCCGCCCTGCGGGCCTCCGACCGGGGCTACCTGCTCAGCGAGGGCGCGACCCGCCTCAGCGGCCCGGCCGCCGATCTCCTGGCGGATCCCGCGGTCGGCGAGATCTACCTCGGCGGCCGCCGGCGCATGGCGTGATCCTCCAGCTCCTGGCCGACGGTGTGCTCTCCGGGGCCATCATCGCGCTCGGCGCGATCGGCATGGCGCTGGCGATGAAGATCCTCGGGTTCGCCAATTTCTCGCACTCGGAGCTGGTGACGTGGGGCGCGTACCTGGCCTTGATCCTCGTCCTGATCGGGCCGGGGGGAGCGCCGATCGGGCCCTTCTCGTTCGGCTGGACGGTGGTCGGCGGCCTCGTCCTGGCCGGGATCCTGACGGCGGCGCTGGCGGTCTCGGTGGACGCGCTGGTGTTCCGCCCGCTCCGGCGCCGGGGCGCGGTGCCGGTGACCATCATCTTCGCCTCGTTCGGCGCCGCGCTGGTCCTCCGCAACGGTCTGCTCCTCTGGTGGGGCCCGCAGGCGCACTACTACACGCGGGAGCTCCAGATGGCCGTCCAGGTTCTCCCGGGTGTGCGGATCATGCCGGACCAGGTCTTCGTCCTCGGGCTTTCCCTCGCGCTGGTGGCCGCGCTTCACCTCTTCCTCACCTACACGCGCTTCGGCATCGCGATGCGGGCGGTGGCGGAGAGCCCCACCCTGGCCCGCGTGAGCGGCATCGAGGTGGAGCGCGTCATCCGCTGGACCTGGGTCATCAGCGGAGGGCTGGCGGCGGTGGGCGGAGTGTTCTTCGGCCTCACCGTGCAGATCCGGCCCGAGATGGGCTTCAACCTCCTGCTCCCGATCTTCGCGGCCGCGATCCTGGGCGGGCTCGGGAGCCTGTGGGGATCCGTCCTGGGCGGCCTGATCATCGGGCTGGCGGAGAGCCTGTCGGTGCTGGTCGCGGCGCCAGGCTACAAGCCGGCCGCGCCGTTCGTGTTCCTCATGCTGATCCTGTTCCTCAGGCCGACCGGGCTGTTCGGGGAGGAGCAGGCGTGAACGCTGACTGAAGGGGGGACAGACGATGCCGCGGACGCTGATCTCGAGCGGGATGAAGTTCGAGCGCATCGCGAGCTACTCGCGAGCCGTGGTCGACGGAGACATGATCTACGTGTCGGGAACCACCGGCTTCAGCCGGAGGAGCGGCCGGTATCCCGAAGGCGTCATCGCCCAGACGGAGCAGGCGCTCCGCACCATCAGCTGGGCGCTCGGGCAAGCCGGGGCCACCCTGGCTGACGTCCTGCGGGTGCGCGTGTTCATCGCCGAGCGCCAGGACCTCCTGCCGGTCTGCCGGGTGGTCGGACGGCACTTCCGCCGGATCCGGCCGGCGAATACCACCGTCTGCACGCCCCTGGCCACCCCGGAGATGAAGGTCGAGATCGAGGTGACGGCGCGGCGCGGGTCGGGAACCGGGGCCCGGCCGCGTCGCCGGCGGCGGCCACGGGGCTGAGGGGACGATGCTCGGCCTCGTCTCCTATCTCGTCTTCTTCGCCATCGTCGTCCTGGTCTTCGCCATCGCCGTGCTCGGGCTCAACCTTCAGTGGGGGTTCACGGGCCTCTTCAATGCCGGGGTGGTCGGGTTCTACGCGGTCGGGGGCTACACCCTGGCGATCCTCACGGCCCCGCCGCGGCCGGAATTCCTGGGAGGGCTCGGGCTTCCCTTCGTGGTGGGCCTGGCGGTGGCCATGGGGACCTCCGCCGCGGCGGCGTTCGTGATCGGCCTGGCGACCATCCGCTTGCGCGAGGACTACCTGGCCATCGCGACCTTCGGCGTGGCGGTGGTGATCCAGCTCGTCGCGCTCAACTTCGAGGCCTTGACGGGCGGAAACCTGGGAATCGCGGCGATCCCCCGCCCGCTGGCGGGGTGGTTCGACTCGCCGTTCGCCTACAACGGGTTCTATCTCGCCCTGATGGCGGTGGCCGTCGGGACGGTCTACTGGGCGCTGGAGCGGATGGTGCGCTCGCCGTGGGGGCGGGTGCTGCGGGCCATCCGCGAGGACGAGACGGCGGCCGTCTCGCTGGGAAAGGACGCCCGGCGCTTCCGGCTGCAGGCCTTCGTCCTGGGGTCGATGCTGGTCGGACTGGCCGGGGCGCTCTACGTCGCGTTCATCGGGTATGTGAGCCCCTTCGACTTCCTGCCGATCGTCACGTTCCAGATGTGGACGATGCTGATCGTGGGCGGGAGCGGCAGCAACCGGGGCGCCGTGCTCGGCGCGGCCATCGTGTGGGGCCTGTGGAGCCTGAGCGGCAGCCTGGTGGCGCGCTACCTGCCCTCCGAGCTCCAGACCCAGGGGGGCGCGCTCCAGGTCATCCTGATCGGTCTGATCCTCGTCCTGACACTCCTCTTCCGGCCGCGGGGCCTGATCGGCGAGGCGCCCATCGTGTCCCGCCACCTGGAAGACCACTGATGCCCCCGGCTCGAATGGCGTAGTATCTGGGCGGCGGCGCCGAGCCGCCGGAGGGAGGCACCGCGCATGCGAATCGACCGTGGGCTCTTCACGCTCGCCGTCGCCCTCGCGCTCGTCGGGGCGCTCGGCCCGATGGCCGAGGCCCAGCCGGCCTGTCCCGTCAAGCTCGGAGGCATCCTGTCGCTCACCGGCTCGCTCGGCGCCATCGGGAAGCCGATCGCCGACTCGGCCCGCCTGGCCGTCGAGCACGTCAACGCCGCGGGGGGCGTCAAGGGGTGTCCGATCGAGTTCATCCTGCGCGACGACCAGGGGCAATCCACGGTCGGGGTCGACGCCGCCAAGAACCTCGTCGACGTGCAAGGGGTGCCGGCCATCATCGGCGCCATCTCCAGTGGCGTGAGCCTCCCGGTCCTGACCTCGGTGGCGGTGCCGGCCAAGGTCACGATGGTCTCGTGCTGCTCGACGGCCCCGACCTTCACCACCCTCGCCCAGGAGGGCAAGACCGGCGGCTACTTCTTCCGCACCCTGCCGACGACGAAGACCCAGGCCTACGGCGCGGCCAAGATCGCCGCCGAGCGGAGCTACAAGAAGGTCGCCATCATCTACGTCAACACCGACTTCGGCGTCAACCTGGCCAAGGACTTCACCCGCGCGCTGCAGAAGCTCGGCGGCGCGGTCGTCCTCTCCATCCCCTACCAGGAGAACCAGCCGTCCTACCGCGCCGAGGTGACGCGGGCGCTCGCCGCCACTCCCGACTCCATCTACCTGGTGGCGTTCCCCCAGGACGGCGCCACGCTCGCCCGGGAGTGGATCTCGTTCGGGGGCACCCAGAACATCATCCTCAACAACGCGCTCCGGGCCGACCAGTTCCTCAAGGCGGTCGGCGCCCGGTTCCTCCAGAACGCCTACGGGATGGACAACGCGCAGGTGGCGGGGCCCTCGGTCGACGCCTTCAACCAGGCGTACCAGGCGAAGTTCGGGAGCCCGCCGAACGGACCGGGCCTCCACACCGTCTACGACGCCGTCGCCGTGACGGCCCTGGCCATGCAGGCGGCCAAGACGCTCACCGGGACCGAGATCCGCGACAACATCCGCCGGGTCACCGGCCCGACCGGCACCCCCGTCTCGACCGGGGTGGAGGGTCTCCGGCGGGGCCTCGAGCTCCTGCGCGGCGGCCAGGCGATCCGCTACACCGGCGCCACCGGGCCGATCCAGTTCGACGCCTACGGCGACGTCTCGGGGCCGATCCTCGTCTACCGCTTCAAGGACGAGCAGATCGTCACCGAGCGGGTGATGACGCTCGACGAGGTGCAGGCGCTGTTCAAGCAGATCGACTGAATCGGTGGGGGTGTCGGAACACCCCCTCCGAGACCTCCCCCGAGGATCGTTGCGGCGGCAAAGCCGCCGCTCGGAGCGGAACATCCGGCGGGGAGATGGTCAACTATCACCGCGAGGGTCATGCCCCGCGCATTCTTTCAGGGACTCTGAGGAGGACCAGCGCGTGGAGACTCACTACTTCTTCCCGCCGGCTCACGCCTATCCCCTCAACCGCGCTCTGTTCCGGTTGAAGTCGGATGACGCCTTCCGGGCTCGCTACCTCGCGGACCCGGCGGCCGCCATGGCCGAGGCGGGTCTCGACGCCGCGACCCGGGACGCGCTCTCGTCGTTCGATCGGGACCGGCTGACCGCCCTCGGCGCGCACCCCTACCTGGTGTTCATGGCAGAACTGCGTCTCCGGATGGAGCGCGAGGGCGCCGCGCTGGAGTATTTCTGAAGCAGTGACAGCGCCCCGTCCGGGGTCAGGTGAGCACCATCTGGGTCTGGATGGTCTGCGAGAGCAGCCGGCCCGCCTCGTCGGTGACCCGGGTCTGCCAGACCATGGTCCGCTTCCCTCGGTGGAGTGGCGTCGCCTCCGCGCGGACGAGGCCCGCCCGCCCGGCGGCGAAGAAGTTGGTCTTGGACTCCAGCGTGGTCGTCCCGGCGCCCGGGGGCAGGTTGACGACCGTGGCGACCGCCCCCACCGTGTCGGCCAGGGCCATCAGGGTGCCGCCGTGCAGCGCTCCGCCCACCGTCCGAAGGTCGTCCCGGATCAGGAGCTCCGCGGTGACGCGATCGGGGCTCGCCTCGAGGAAGCGGATGCCCAGGAGGGCGCCGAGCGTGCCGCTCAGGCTCTCGCTGATGGCGGTCGGATCCATCGCCATGGCTTGCCTCCGGGCTCGTGGCCAGGCCGCCTCGGCGGCTCGGCGGCGGCCGCCGGGGGACCCGACCTCAGATGTGCCCCTGCCGGACCAGATATTCGGCCACCAGGATCCCGCCCCTGGCGGCGCCCATCTTGGTGTTGTGGGACACCAGCACGTACTTGATGCCGCTGGGCAGGGCGTGGTCCGTTCGGACCCGGCCGACCGACGTGACCATGCCGCCGTCGCGGTCCCGGTCCAGCCGGGGCTGCGGCCGGAAGGGGTCGTCGGTCACGTCGATCAAGCGCGCCGGACAGGAGGGCAGCTTCAAGGCCACGAAGTCCTGGCCGTGACGCCTCAAGGCGTCCTTCACCTCGTCCAGGGTGGCCGGCCGGTCCAGGGCGACCGACACGGCCTCGGTGTGGGCTTCGAGCACCGGGACCCTCGTGCAGGTCGCCGACACCGGGAACGGCGCGGGCACGATCGTGTCCCCCCGGATCGTCCCCAGGATCTTCCGGGTTTCCGTCTCGACCTTCTCTTCCTCTTTCGGGATGTAGGGAATGACGTTGTCGATGATGTCCAGGCCGATCACGGCCGGCGATCGTCCCGCGCCCGAGCAGGCCTGGAGGGAGGTCATGATCACCCGCGAGACGCCGAAGGCGTCATGGAGGGGTTTCAAGGTCATGGCCAGCCCGGTGGTGGTGCAGTTGGGGACGGGCGTCACGAACCCCTTCCACCCGCGGTTCTTCTTCTGGACGGAGATGAGCTGGTCGTGGTCCAGGTTGACCCCCGGGATGAAGATGGGCACGTCGGCCTCGTAGCGGAAGGCCGACGCGGTGGAGACCACCGGCGTCGTCTTGGCGTAACGGGGTTCCAGCTCCCGGGCGGCGTCCGACTCCACCGCGGTGAAGATCAGGTCCACCCGGGCGGCGTCGAGCCTGGCGGCGTCTTCCACCGGAATCCGGGCGAACGCCGGGTCCAGAGGCTCCTGGCAGTACCAGCGGAAGGCGCCGGAGGCATCCGTCAAGGCGTCCTGGTAGGGCTTGCCCGCCGACCGCTCGGAGGCGGCCAGGGCCACGACGTCAAAGAACGGGTGGCCGGAGAGGGACGCCAGGAATTGCTGGCCGGCCAGTCCGGTGGCGCCGACGACCGCGACTCGTCTCGTCTTCATCCTTTCTCTCCCACGAGATCGGATCAGCCGGGGCTCAGAGGGCGTCGGCGATCTCGGTGACCGCGTCCATGATGTCCCGCCCTCCCTCTCGCTCGCATGGTCCCTTATACACCGGGGAACCCGCGCCGTCATCACGGTGATCCGCGTCCAG
>DASYQW010000293.1 GCA_036005065.1 Candidatus Methylomirabilota bacterium
GCGATGACCGGCGAGGCGGACGACGTGCGTGTGCTCGGAGCTCGCGTTGATCAGGCGGAGCCGCACCCGCTCGCCTTTGCGCACCGTGAGCGGCGCCGTGGCGGGATAGGCCTTCCCGTTGATCGTCATGGTGTCGTAGGCGGGCGTCCGACTGCCGCCCATCATCCTACCCATGCCGCCACCGCCACCCATCATGCCGCCCATGCTCCCCATTCCGCCCATCATGCCGCCGCCCATCATGCGCCCCATCATCCCACCCATGCTGCCGCGGCCGCCGGCCGTGCCGGCCGCCGTGCTCGGCAGCGGCCGCCCCGTCCCCGTGGCCCAGTCGTCGAGGACGAGCGTGTATTCGCGGTCGAACGGGAACGGCTCGGGGCCGGTGGGCTCGATGATCAGCGGCGCGGCGAGCCCGAGGTCGAGTTGGCGGTGCTCCTGGGCGTGGGTGTGGTACCAGCGAGTCCCGGCCGGCCGCGCGTCGAACTCGTAGACGAACGTGCTGCCAGGCGGGACGGGCTTCTGGGTGACGCCGGGGACGCCATCCATGGCGTTTGGCACGTTCACGCCGTGCCAGTGGATCGTGGTCGGCTCGGCGAGGGCGTTGGTCAGCAGCACGCGGACTCGCTCGCCCTCGCGGACCCGGATCTCGGGCCCCGGGATGCGGCCGTTATAGGCCATCCCGCCGATCCTCTTCCCCGGTGCCAGCTCCCACGTCAGTTCCCGGGCTTCCAGACGGATCTCCCGGATCCCGCCGGGCTGCGCCGCGGCCGGCCGCCCCGGGAGCGAGCCGCCGAGTGAGACGGCGGCGGCCCCGAGGCCGGCGCGGGCCGCGGCCCCGAGGAATTCGCGACGCGACAGCCTCGGTGCTCCGATCGCGCTCATGTCGTCCTCCGTCGGAACTCCGTCACGGGATGGCCTCATCCCGGGCATGCTTGGCGCGGATGGCCTGGGCCCGGGCCCGAAGCACGTCGGCCTCGTCCACCCGCTTCAGCTCGTGCAGGAGATCCGCGTAGTTCTCCAGCGTGGTCGCCAGCTCGGGGTGCTCGCGGCCCAGCGTCTTCTCCGTCGGGGCCACCGCGCGCCAGTACAAGTCCTCCGCCCGCGCGTACTACCGCTGGTCGTGGTAGAGCAGCGCCAGATTGTTCAGGCTGGCGCTGACCTCGGGGTGCTCCGGCCCCAGCGCCTTCTCCCGGAGCCCGAGCCGTTCCTGCCTCAATCTCACGGGTCGTACCATGGCGTCTCCGGTTCAGGACCCCTTCGCCCGCTCCCGCAGCAGCACCGTCACATTGCGGCGCAGGCGCCCAAGCGACTCCTCGTCGGGGAGGTGATACGCGCGCACGCGCGCCTGTCGGTCGACGAGCACGAATCGCGAGCTGTGCATGATGAGCCCCCTGGACCCATGCGTGGCGAACGCCGGCGCCGGTTCCAACCAGCGAAGGGGGCCGGCCGCCTGTCCTGGATCGTCCGGATCGACGACGCCGAGGTGGAACCCCTCCTTGGCGAGCTGATAGATCGCCCGCTTCTCTCCGGTGAGGAACAGCCACCGCTCGGGATCGGCGCCGTACCGCTCGGCATAGCTCCGGAGGGCCGCCACGGTGTCGTGCTGAGGATCGACGGTGATGGAGACGAGCCGGAGGGCGGCCTCGCCCGCGAACTCGGGTTGGAGGCGTGCGAGCAGCGCCGTCTGGACCGGACACGTCTCCTTGCATTGTGTGTAGATGAAGTTCGCGATCCAGACCTTCCCCAGGAGGTCCGCCCGGCCGACTGGCCGGCCGCTCCGCTCGGTTAGCCGAAACTCCGGCACCTCGCCGTAGACGCTGAGGGTTTCGAGCACGCCCTCGCTCGAGCCGACGGCGCGCTCCCCCCGCGCCCTCAGGGCAGGCTGGCCATTGACGAGGGCCCAGGCCGCTATGCCGCCCGCGGTGGCGACGAGGGCGAGCCCCACGCCCCAGAGTCCTCGCTGCCGCGTGTTCATCCCGTCAGGCCCCGGCCGGCGGCCTCACTTCTGGCGATTCCATGTCGTCCCCCGGTCGGCACTGCGGAAGATGACACCGTCGGCCGTCGCGGCATAGACCTCGTCCGGACGCCGCGGGTTCAGCGCGACCGCCGCCATGTTCTTGAGCCCCTTGCCGACGGCTTTCCAGCTCGCCCCGCCATCGACACTCTTGAAAAGACCGGCCCGCATGGCGACGTACATAGCCTTGGGATCGGCGGGACTGACCGCGAATCCGTTCACCGTCCGCGCGGCGGGCAGACCGCCCGCCACAGGCGTCCAGCCTCAGAAGCAGTCGGGGTCGCGCTGGAGGCCTTCCGCGGTCCCGGCGTAGAGCCAGATCCCGCCCATCCCGGTCGGGACGTTCACCGAGGCGAGGACCTTCACCTCGCCGCCCGGCCCATCGTCCACGCGCACCCACTTGCCTCCCCCGTCCGTGCTGCGATAGACGCCTTCGCCCTCGCCCCGCACGGCGGCATGGAGCTTCGCCGGGGTGTTCGGGTCGATGGCGAGCCCGTGGACATCCCGCCCTCCGAGCCCGGCGTTGATCTCGGTCCAGGTCGTGCCCCCGTCGGTCGTCTTGAAGATGCCGGCGTCGTGCGTGGCGGCATAGAGGGTGCGCGCGTCCTTGGGGTCGGCCACCAGGCTCATGATGTCCGCGTGGCCCGGCTTTACGGGGAGCGCCACCGGCTGCCAGGAGCGTCCCCCATCCTCGCTGCGGTAGACTCCGGTATGCGCCCCGAGCCAGAGCACTCGTCCGTCGGCGTCCATCGTGAGCGCGTGAACGTGCTCGAATCCCGCGCTCGCCGCCCGCGCGATCCCGGCCGTCCCCGCCAGCGACAGCGCCGCCGCGGCGAGCGTCACCCAGACGTTCGTTCGCCTGGCCATCTCTCCTCCCGTGTCAGTCGGGTCGTTGCGCGTGCCCCTTTAGATCCGGCCCGGCGGTGACACGCCAGCTCCACCCCGATCTCCCTTCTGGCCGCCCTTGTCGCCGCCGTCGTCCTGGTGCCCCATCTTCGACATCGAGCGCATCATGAGGTACATGCCGAGCGGGCAGGCCAGTGCCGCGAGGTAGGGCAAGGCGGCGCCAGCCGCGCCGGTCAACGCGCCGGTTCCCCCAAGCACCAGGACCGCGACGATCAGGATCGGCGCGCCCCAGCAGAGCGCTTTGCCGAGGTACGCCTTCCAGCTCCCCGGCACCGCGCCCTGGCCTATCCCGCAGCTGGCGGCCTCCACGCCCCCGTTCGAGGCGGCTGCCGCCTGCACGCGCGCCGCGCGCACTTCGCGGGCAAAGGCCTCGGCATGCGCCTCGGAGCAGAACGACTCGCCGAAGCGCTCGACCGCCGGGCCCTCCGGAGTCGTCTCCCGTCCACACAGGGTGCAGTAACGCCCGGGCGGCGGCGCGCTGTCCTTCGAGACCCGATTCGGTTCGAGCTTCGCCATGTCGTCGTCCCCCTTCGCGTCCGATCGGTTAGAGGGCCCAGTACGTCAGCGTGTCGTCAGGAGGAGTAGATGGCACCACATCGCTACTTCAAGAGCTCCTCGAGCTTCTTCCGGGAGCCGGTGTCGGCCCAGTCCCGGTAGCCGATCTCCACCGCCCGGACGATCCCCTGCCGGTCGATCAGGAACGTCGTCGGCAAGCCCCGCAGCCGGTACGCCCGCACCACTTCCCCGTTGGAATCCAGGAGAGCCGGAAAGGTCAGCTTGAGCTCGGCCATGAACTCTTTCACCCGCCCCGCAACCGCCTTCGGGTCCCCGGCGTCGATGTTGACGGCGAGGATCTCGAGCCCCCGGGCTTTGTAGTCTCGGTACACCCGCTCCATGGTCGGCATCTCCTCGCGGCACGGCGGACACCACGTCGCCCAGAAGTTGACGAGCACCGCCCTCTCACCGAGGACTCGGGAGAGCTGCACCGGCTTTCCGTCTGGGTCGCGCAGCGTGAAGTCGGGTGCGCGATGCCCCACCGTCGGCCGGACGTCGGCGGCGTCACTCGACGTCGCGGCGAGGACAGCGACCAGGAGCACCGCCACGAGCCACGGCGGCACGCTTCCGCCTCTCACGCGCTTCACGCAGGCAGACCTCCCCCTTTGGCATGGCGACCCAGCACCGCGACAAACGCCCGCGGCGAAGGGTCAGATTCCGCTTATTCCGATCTGACGGACGACGACGGACGAGCTAGGCGAGCGGAGAGGGGGGAGCGCGAGGACCGGCAGCAGTAGCGTGGAGCTGACGTTCCGCCTGCGCCGGGCGGGAGAGCGCGAGCTTGGCCCCGAGAGGCTCGGGCGGCGCCGTCGGGGTCGCCGCCGGCGGAACCGCCACCAGCGCGTAATCCCCGACCCACGGCTGGGCGCAGAACCGGGGAGCGCCGTCCGCCGTGGGGAAGCACGCGGAATCGGCGCCGACCGCGATCCCCGGCGCGCCGAGACACAGCGCCGCGAGCACAACCGCCAGGAGGGCAGCCGCCGCGCCCAGCGTGAGGGACCCACACCCTCTCATCGTTTGCCTAGAGTATCACCTTCCGATCCTGCCTGCACCGCATAGCATCTTCCCGGTCCCCCCCCGAGCCTGGCGGCACTGGCTTTGCGCTGCGTCTGGCAGCGGCCGCGGCCGCAATTTGGCGCCAAGCCAGGCAGCGCAACCGGATCCTCAGGCGGTCTGTATCGACATGCTCCAGGGCCACGGCATGGGAGAGGAAGGCCGGAAGGCGATGCAGGACCTGATGCGGTCGGGAAAGGCGCCCGAGCTGATGGACCGCATGATGCAGATGGCCCGGCGGATGGGCAACGGAGACGTGATGGCCGGGATGACCCGGATGATGGAGATGATGAGCCGCATGGGCGGGATGATGGCACCGGGCCAGTCGGCGCCGGAACAGTAGCCTGGCGGACCCGGAGAATTGGCCAAGATCTGACGGAACCCGGCTAGTGGGCTGTCGGACCCATCACGCGCCGCGCGCTCGCCGAGCCGCCGCGGGTTAGTGGTCCCGCTCCGAGCGCCGGCTTCGCCGGCGCAGCCTGTCCTGGG
>DASYQW010000294.1 GCA_036005065.1 Candidatus Methylomirabilota bacterium
GTGATGCTCTGGCCATAGACGAGGGGCTGACCCGGCTTGACGTCCTGGCGGCCGCCGACGAGGTGGCTCTCCAGCATGACGCCGAAGACGTGGGGACTGCCGTCGGTGAGCTGGGCCGCGACGTCGCGGGCGACGGCGGGCTGGCGCTCGGGATCTCGCCCGCTGTTCCCGTGCGAGCAATCGATCATGAGCCGCGGCGGAAGCCCCGCGCGCTGGAGAGCGCGGGCAGCGGCCTCGACATCCTCGGCGTGGTAGTTCGGGCGGCGGTGCGCCCCGCGCAGGATGATGTGGCAGGCGTCGTTTCCCTTGGTCCCCACGATCGCGGCCAGCCCCTGCTTGGTGACGGAGAGGAAGTGGTGGGGGCGCGACGCGGCGCGCACGGCGTCGACGGCGATCTGGACGTTTCCGTCGGTCCCGTTCTTGAAGCCGACCGGCATCGACAGACCGGAGGCCAGCTCGCGGTGCACCTGGCTCTCGGTCGTGCGGGCGCCGATGGCGCCCCAGGTGACCAGGTCGGCGATGAACTGGGGCGTGATGGTGTCCAGGAACTCGCAGCCGGCGCCGAGCCCCATGGTGGCCAGATCCAGGAGGAGGCGCCGGGCGACCCCCAGGCCTTCGTTGATGGCGAAGCTCCCGTCCAGCCGCGGATCGTTGATCAGGCCCTTCCACCCGACCGTGGTGCGCGGCTTCTCGAAGTAGACGCGCATCACCACCAGGAGGTCCTCCCGGAGCCGATCGGCCACGGCGAGCAGGCGCGCGCCGTAGTCGCGGGCCGCGGCGACGTCGTGGATCGAGCAGGGGCCGACCACCACGAGCACCCGGTCGTCCTCGCCGCGCAGGATGCGCGTCGCCGCCTCCCGCCCCTTGGCCACGGTCGCCGAGGCCGCCTCCGTGATGGGGTGCTGCTCCATCAGGATGGCGGGCGGGATGAGGGGGCCCAGCCGCTCGATGCGCAGGTCGTCGGTCAGGTAGAACATCGCCGCCGCTCAGTCATCCAGGATAGCATCCCGCGGTCAGTACATGAGGAAGCCGCCGTCGACGGTGACCGCCTGACCCGTGACGTAGGCCGCGGCCGGCGAGGCCAGGAAGACGACCATCGCCGCCACCTCCTCCGGCTCGGCCAGCCGGCCCAGGGGGACCGTGGCGGCTCGCTGGCGGAGGAACTCGCCCTTGGGCAGGCCCTGCCGCTGGACCCCGATCAGCTCGTCGAGGCGCCAGTTGAACTCGGTGTTGACGATCCCGGGACAGATCGCGTTGACCCGCACCCCCTGACTGGCCAGCGCCCGGGCGCTCTGCTGCGTCAGGCTGATCACGGCCGCCTTGCTGGCGGCGTAGGGGGGCGAGAGGGTGGGCGCGCCCCGGCCGGCGATCGAGGCGAGGTTGATGATCACGCCCCCGCCCTGCCGGGCCAGCAGCGGCGCCGCCGCCTGCATGCAGAAGAAGAGGCCCCGGGCATTGACGGCGAAGGTCTCGTCCCAGTCCCGCTCGGTGACCTGTCCGAAAGGGGTGGGCCGGATGATGCCGGCGTTGTTCACCAGGATGTCGAGCCGGCCGAGCCCCGTCACCGTCTGCCCGAGCATCGCCTCGATCTGGCTCACCTCCGCGACATCCGCCGGGACGGCGAGCGCCCGCCGGCCGAGCCCCGTCACCGCCGCCGCGACCTCACGCGCCGCCTCCGGCATGATGTCGTTGACCGCGACGTCGGCGCCCGCCCGGGCCAGGGCGAGGGCGACGGCCCGGCCGATGCCCTGTCCGGCCCCGGTGACGAGAGCCGACCGGCCGGCGAGCTCCCCGGTCACGGGTCCGCTCCGACGATCTTCCGGTAGCTGACGGGGTCGGTCGCGCCTTCCGTGTTCAACAGGAGTACCCGCGCCTGCGGGCCGAGCCCGAGAGCGGCCCGGGCCCTGGCCAGGGCCGGCTCCCGGCCGAGCGCGAGGAGCCCGGCCAGCCCGGCCGCCCCCGACTCGCCGGCGACGACGGTCGGGTCCCCGCCCATCCCCGCGTGGAGGCGCCGCATCGCCTCCTCGGCGAACGCATCGGTGACGGCGAGGAACCAATCCACCCGGGCCCGCAGCAGCGGCCAGGCGACGGAGGATGGCGTGCCGGCGTTCAGTCCGGCCATGATCGTGTCGAGCCGGCCGCGGGTGGCGCGGACCTCGCCGGCCGGGGAGGCGATCGACTCGAGGAGGCAGTCGGCCTCGGTCGACTCGACGACGACGAGCCGCGGCCCGCTGGGTCCGGACCGCCGCACATAGAAGAAGGTTCCCGCCCAGGCGAGGCCCCCGACGCCGGCCTGGAGGAAGACGACGTCGGGATCGGGCCGACCCGCGGCCTGGAGCTGCGCGGTCGCCTCGGCGAAGAGCGTCGTGTAGCCGCGCATGATCCAGTCCGGAATCTCGGTGTAGCCGGGATAGGCGGTGTCGGAGATCACCTGGAAGCCCTGCGCCGCGCTCTCCACCGCCGCCCGGCGGACGGCGTCGTCGTAGCTTCCCTCCACGACCACCACCTGGGCGCCCTCCGCGCGGAGCGCCTCGATCCGCGCCGCCGTCGTGTGGCCGGGCACGAAGATCACGGCCCGGAGACCGAGCCGCCGGGCGGTCCAGGCGACGCCCCGGCCGTGGTTCCCGGCCGTGGCCGTCGCGACCGTCGAGACGGGCCGCCCCAGCCGCCGCAGCCGATCGATCGCATAGGAGGCGCCGAGCGCCTTGAAGGCACCGAGACCGAAGCGCCGGGATTCGTCCTTCACCCAGAGCTCGCCCACCCCCAGGGCCGCGGCCAGCCCGGGCAGCGACACGAGCGGCGTGGGCGCATAGCCCGGCAGCGACCGGTGGAACGCCGGGACGTCGTCCGCCCCCGGCACCGCCAGCGCCGCGGCCAGGGCGGGGTCGGCGAACCGGTTCGGCTCGACCCGCACGCCGCGGGGGTCCTGCACCATGCCGTTCAAGATACCGCGAACCCGCGCGGCGCGGGAGGCGCCTTTGATGTATCGTGATCCCGCGGGAGGAGGGCGGGCCATGCTCACCCATCGGTACGCGGACGTCAACGGGGTGCGGCTCCACTACGTCACGGCCGGCGCCGGGCCGCTCCTGCTCTTCCTCCACGGCTTCCCGGAGTTCTGGTACGCCTGGAAGCAGCAGCTGGCGGCGTTCGCGCCCGACCACCAGGCGGTGGCGCCCGACATGCGCGGCTACAATCTCTCCTCGAAGCCGGCCGACCTCGAGCAGTATCGGATGCGGCACCTAGTCGAGGACGTGCGCGCGCTCGCCCTCCACCTCGGACATCGCCGCTTCAGCCTGGTCGGCCATGACTGGGGCGGCGCGGTCGCCTGGGCGTTCGCGATCGCTCACCCCGAACACCTCGAGCGACTGGTCATCGTCAACGCGCCGCATCCGGCCGTGTTCCAGCGCGAGCTTCAGGACAATCCCGCCCAGCAGCAGGCCAGCCGCTACATGCTCACCTTCCGCAGCCCGGAGGCCGAAGCCCTCCTGGCGGCGGACGGCCACGCGCGGCTCGTCGGGATCGTGCTGGCCGACGGACTGCGGCGGGGCTACTTCACGGAGGAGGACCGCCAGGCGTATCTCGCCGCGTGGTCCGAGCCCGGCGCCCTCACCGGCGGGCTCAACTACTACCGGGCGGCGCGCGTGGGGCCGCCCACCGACTCGGGCGAGCCCGGCCCGGCCGAGCCGGCGCCGGACCCGGCGTCCCTCGCCGTGAGCGTCCCCACCCTGGTCATCTGGGGCGAGCGGGACCAGGCGCTCCTGACGGGGAACCTCGTCGGGCTCGACCGGTTCGTCCCCCGTCTCACGATCGAGCGCATCCCTCAGGGCACGCACTGGGTCGTCCACGAGGAGCCCGAGCTCGTCAATGGCTACATCCGGCGCTTCCTGGCCGGCCGCTAGGTCATTTCGGGGGGGTCTCGGAAGACCCCCCCGATGCTGCCCGACGCGGCCCGCGCTCGGGGCGAGCTGCCGGGTTACTCCGACAGGCTCCTAGGTCATGGAGACGGCCCCCTCCCACACCCACCCCCAGGACAGGTTGCGCCGGCAAAGCCGGCGCTCGGAGCGGACACTCAATGCGTGAGGGTGAGGCTTCACGCTGTGCGCGATTGACCCTACGGGCTCCGACGGCCGGCTGGCTCGGAGACGAGGTCGGCCCCGGCGAGCC